>DCJB01000063.1:13070-13430 GCA_002317325.1 Bacteroidales bacterium UBA1711 | reverse complement strand
GGTGCAGCCGCCCGCCTGAGAGGAGTAGTCGTAGATATAGACCCCTCTCTCGGTGAAGAGCGAGTCGTTCCAGCGGTAGCTGTCGCAGGCGGCGACATAGAAGGCCGTGTCGGAGTGGTGGTCAACGGTGAGGTGGAGCGTGTCGGTGCTGGGGCAGCCCGAGGCGTTCAGATAGTCGTGGGTGTAGGTGCCGGTGGCAACAAGCACCTGCCCATGCCAGCGGAAGGTGTCGCAAACCGTGCGATACTCGACCCCGTGGGTGCTGCTGTTGACGATGAGGGTCAGCTGCTCCTGATAATCGCAGCCCTCAGTGGTGAGGGAGTCGAAGGTGTAGGTGCCGCTGTGGCGGTAGAGGTCGCC
>DCJB01000063.1:0-12863 GCA_002317325.1 Bacteroidales bacterium UBA1711 | reverse complement strand
GTGAGGTGGAGCGTGACAGCGCTGTCGCAGCCGTGCGGGGTGGCGAGGTGGAAGGTGTAGTCGCCCGATCGGGTGATGGGCACACCTCTCCAAAGGAAGGTGTCGCAAGCGGCCTCGGCCAGTTCGGTGCGGACGCTGCCGAAGAGCGTGAGGTGGAGTGCCAGCACGCTGTCGCAGCCCGCAGCGGAGACGAGGGTGTCATAGTAGGTGCCAGAACTCGTGAGCGTGCGCCCGCGCCACACGAGGCTGTCGCACGACTCGACCGAGTCGTGCGTGACCACCGAGCGAATGACCGTCAGGTGGAGCGTCACCACACTGTCGCAGCCTTCGGCATTGGTGGCGGTGAAGGTGGGCGTGGTCGTGCTTTCGGTATATACCGTGCCGTGCCACAATAGCGAGTCGCAAGCGGTCTGCACGTCGGTGGAGGCATTGCTGTGGCCGAGTGTCAGGTGAAGCGTCACCACGCTGTCGCAGCCGTAGTGGTTGGTGGTGGTATAGCTGGCGGTGGTGGTGCTGGCGGTGAAGGTGAAGCCGTGCCACACAAACCGGTCGCACCCTGTCTGTGCATCTATGGAACTGCTCGAGGGGTTAATCACCAATTCAAGGGTGGTCACGCTGTCGCAGCCCGCGGTGTTGACCAGCGTGTCGGCATAGCGTCCCGACTGGGCGAGCCTGCGCCCGTGCCAGATGTAGTAGTCGCATGCGGTGTCGGCTTCCTGCCCCGCCGTACTGCGGCGGATGGTCAGGTTCAGCGTCACCACGCTGTCGCAGCCCGCGGAGTTGAGCGTGGTGTAGGTCGGAGTATTGGTGCTGGCCCTATAGGCTGTGCCGTGCCACACGAGGCTGTCGCACGCCGACTGGATGTCGGTGGAGTCGCTGCTGTAGTTGATGGTCAGGTTCAGCGTCACCACGCTGTCGCAGCCCGCGGCGGTGGGCAGGGTGTCGGTAGCAATGGTGCTGGCCGTGTAGCGGATGCCGTGCCAGGTGTAGCCGTCGCAAGCCGTGACTGACTGCAACGAAGCCGCCGAGCGGTTGATGGTGAGGTGGAGGGTCGCCACACTGTCGCAGCCGACGGCATTCAAGGTGTCGAAGGTCGGTGTGGTGGTGCTGGCCGTATAGGTGTTTCCGTGCCACACGAGGCTGTCGCACGCCATCTGCACATCTATGCCCGCCGAGGCGTGGTTGATGGTCAGATGGAGCGTATCTACCAGCGTGCAGCGAGCCGCATTCCGATGGGTGTATAGCTTGATGCCGCCGGTGGTGTAGGTGACGCCGTTGGCTGCCCAAGTGTAGCTCTCGCAAGCCACCGCCGTGTCGCTCTCAAACACCGACGGGCACCCATAGCCGAAGACGGCGGTGAGCAGCGTGTCCCGCGTCACCGCAATGCGTCGGGGGTTGGTGCTGTCGCCGTCGCTCCACTGATAGAAGGCGTAGTCCCCTATCGGATTTGCCGTGAGCGTGGCCGTGTCAAGATAGTCGTAGCTGCCGCCGCCCGACACCGTGCCGAAGGCCGGGTTGGAGGTGTTGGCCGTGACGGTGAACTGTCGCTTGTTGAAGACAATGTTGTTGTAGTAAACATTGTTGGCGGGCATGGTGAAGGAGTACGGGTTGGCCGAGTTACCGGCGGCCCAGTGTCCGAAGACATAGCCGTAAGCGGGCGTGGCGGTGAGCGTCACCACGGTGCCGGGATAGAAGCGGCCGTCGCTTGTGGAGTTGCCCGTGGCGGCCACAGTGCCGCGGGTGCTGTCCATCACCTGCAGGTTGACGCTGTAGGGGCAGTAGGACACCACCTCGATATGGTCAATATAGGTGATGTTCTCCTGCGAGCGCGTGGGGGTGGCTATGGCCATCCAGAGGTCGCTGCCCGAGACATTGCTGAAGTTGACCCAATACTGCTGCCATACGCCGTTGGATGTTACCTGCGTGGTGCGGACGGCCTGGAAGGTGGAGAAGTCGTCGGGGTCGGTCATCACGCCGACGGTGAAGTAGCCGCCGCGATTGTTCTGACGATAGGCGCGGAAGACCAGTTGGAGGTTCTGCACGCTGTCCGCAAACTTGGGCAGCACGGCGCAGCTATAGGACGAGGAGTTGCTGTAGAGCAGGTAGGAATAGGAGCCTTCGTAATTCGGCGAGGTGGCGGGACGGGGATAGTTGGCGTTGTTGCCGAGAACCTTCCAGCAGGGGCTGATGGATGCGGCGGCGGTGCTGCCCGTGGCATCCTCAAAGCCGTAGCTGTAGGGCGCTGTCATCAGGGCGCAGTCGGTCTGGAAGTATAGCCCGGTCGAGGCGCCAATATTGGTGGCACTGCAGATGGACCGCACATACACTGTGTAGCTGGTGGCAGCCGTGAGGCCGGTGAGGTCGGCGTAGGTGCTGGTGGTCTGGAGGGTGTTTCCGAAGCCCACGGGGAAGCCCACAGGACCGTACTCGACCAAATACCCTGTTGCGCCGGCCACGCTGTCCCAGCGGACCCGTGCCGTGGTCTGCGCCACATTGTCGATTCGCAAGTTGGAGACCGTCCCGCACACGGGGATGGTATCCACAATGATGTCGTCAACCTGAACATAGTAGGTCGAAGAAACGCCCGAGCGTGCGGCAAGGCAGATGTACAGGCGGCTGCCCGTCACCCGGTCGAATCGGACGGTGAAGTTCTGCCAGTTGTTAATAGTCGAAGGAATGAGGGTGTCAACCGGCACAAAGGTGCCGAAGTTGGTCGGATTGCCCATTACGCCCACCGTCAGCCGGCCAGCCGACGAGGTCTTCAGCACTTTGATACTCATCTGCAACGACTGGATGTCCTCGTCGAACATGGGCAGCACGGCATAGCTGTAGGTGTACGACGAACTGCCGCCCTGGAAATAGAGCGACTTGCTGCCGTCGTAGATGGGGTTGGCGATGGTGGGATAGGGATAGGTGTTGGTGTAGCCGTAGCCGTTGGCTTTGGTCCAACAGGGGCTGATGGCGCCGGAACTGGAGGCGGTATAGGAGTCGAAGTTCTCGCTATAAGGCACGCTGACCTCGCCGCAAAGGGTGGTGAAAGACACCGTCGCGGGTTCCCCATAGCCAAGTCCGCTGTTGCACAGCCCGCTGACCCGCACCTCATATACGGTGCCGGGCTGCAGACCGGTGAGCTGCTGATAGATGGTGCTGACGCTGTCAAGGATTATTCCGCTCTCAAATCCCACCGGGCCGTACTCGACACGGTAGTAGCTCGCACCCGCCACCGCGCTCCACGACACGGAAGCCGTGGCGGTGGAGACATCGGAGACCGCAAGGTTGGTGGGGGTGCCGCAAGGCGGTATCACCATCACCTCTACGTCATCAACGTATGCGTAGTTGCTATAGTTGAGGTTGCTCGGGGCCATAATGGCCATATACAGGTTGCGGCCGGTGACGTTGGCAAAGGAGACACTGAACGTGGTCCACTCATCAAGCGCTGCGGGCTGGACGGCCTGCACCAGCCGGAATGTGGAAACATCAGTGGGGTCGGACATCACGCCCACCTGTATGCGGCCATACTGGGTGGAGGTTGGCTTGTACACCTTCAGCCGCATCATCAGGTTCTGTATGGTGTCAGCAAACATGGGCAGCACGGCGTATGAGTAGGAGAAATAACTGCTATAGAAGTAGAGGCTTTTGCTGCCGCTATACTGGGCGTAGGTGGTCGAGGGGTAGGGGTAGGGCGTGGAGATGCTGCTCGCTTTGTACCAGCACATCCCGATGGAGGCGGTGGTGGAGGCAGTGTAGCTGTCGAAGTTCTCGGAGAAAGGAACAGCCACAGGTCCGCAGAGGGTGGAGAAGGTCAGCAGCGTTGGCTGACTGGTGCCGTGTCCGCAATCGGAGTAGATATAGACGTCGTAGTCGGTTGTGGCCTGTAGGCCGGTGAGGGTACAGGTGGTGTCGGTGGTCTGCACAAAGGTGCCGCTGCCGAGGGAGAAGCCGTGAGGGCCGTATTCCACGCCCCAGCGCGAGGCGGCGCCGGTCTCGTGCCACGTCACCACAGCCGAATTGTAGGTGGGACGGGCCACTATGTTGCCCACGCCCGAGCACTCGGGCAGCTGTTCCACCTCGAAGTCGTCGAGGTAGAGGTCGTTATAGCCCGATATTCCCTGCGGGGCGAGGACGCACACATAGCCGCCCTGGCCGGTGTAGGTGTCGCTATAAACGGTGTATTGGTTCCAGACAGTCGAACTGTCAACCACAATGGAGGCAAAGGGCTGGAAGGTGGAAATGTCGTTGGGATTGGCCACCATGCCGAAACGCAGGTTGCCGCGGTAGTTGCTGTCCATGCTGTACCGGCGGGCGTAGAAGGAGATTTGCAGCCGGTTGACGGGGGCGGCAAAGGCGGGCATCACGAGGTATGAACCCGAGGATGTGGAGGTGTTGGCATAGAAAGAGTATCTTCCCTGATGCGATGTCGATGAGACGTAGGGCTGGTAGGAGGAGCTGGGACTGGTGGAACCCATGCGCCAGCAGTAGTTGATGGTGCCGCTGGTGCCGCTGCCCGAGGCATCCTCGAAGCCGTAGCTGTAGGGCAGCGGACGGGCGCCGCAGAGCGTGGTGGCCGACACCTGCACGGGGAAACTGGGACCGTCGTCGCACAGCTGCTGCACACGGAAGTTATACTGGGTGCCGGGGTTCAGTCCGGTGAGGGTTACCTGGTTTGCATTCACCGTGTCGCGAACGGTGCCGTAGGAAATAATCCATTGAGCGCCGGCCACTACGTTCCAAGTGAGGGTGAGGCTCGAACTATCGACATTTGACACCGTCACGTTGACGGGCATGGAGCAGTTGTCGCGACGGAACATCACGTTGTCGATGGCAGCAGGAGGCTGGTTCTCCACACTTCCGTCGTTTCGCCAGAAGAAGACGAGGTTGTAGTTGCCCGCCCGCGTAACGTTGACCGTACCCGTGACGGTCTGCCAAGTGGTCTGCCCCATCAGCCGCATACCGCCGTCGAGTGCAAACGATCCGTTGGGGAGCGAATTGTAGCTCCAGTTGCCGGCGTTGCCGGCGACCAACGGCTCTGAGGCCGGCACCAGCGCCACGCGCAGGTAGTCGTAGTTCGACTCGCCGTCGCCTTTCCAGTCGTAGCTGTAGGCATAGTTGCCGGTAGTCAGGTCAACCGAGCGGAAGGCGAAGACCACGCTCTGGGATCCGGAATAGGCATTGTCCAAACCGTTGCTATTGCTTATGTAGAGGGCGCGGCTGTCGCCGTTGCCCGTGGCGGTGCCTATGTACCAGCGGTTGGTCTGCGTGCCGTTGGTCAGCGTCCAGAGAGCGTTGTCGCGGGTGCCGGTGAAGGAGGTGATATAGGGCAGGGTGATGGGGAGCGAGGTGATGGCGCCGGTGGCGAGGACGGGAGTCACCGAAGGCTGTCCGGGGCAGTTGATGCCCACATAGAAGTCGTAGTAGGTGTTAATCTGCAATCCCGTCACCGTGACCTGAGTGGTGGCTATGTTGCCGATGACGGTTCCCGTGCCGCGGGTGAAGCCCTGGGGGCCATACTCGACGGTGAAAGTGGCGTTGGGACCGAGGCCGCCAGTCCACTGCACCCTGATAGAGTTGGTGTCCACGCCCACGGCGGTGGCGTTTGCAACGCTTCCGCAGTTGTTTTCGACAATGGAGATATTATCTACCGCAGCCGGGGGCTGAGAGCCGGCGCTGCCATCGTTCCTCCAATACAGCACCAACCGATAGGTGCCGGGGGTGTTGACTGAGAATGTGCCGCTGCGGTCGGTCTGCCAGTTGGACTGCAAGCAAAGCTGGCTGCCGCCGTCAAGGGGTATAGCGTCTGTCGGCAGCGTCTCGACATCGAATCCCGACGTATTGCCCGGTGCGAGGGGGACGCTCTCGGGCAGTACGGCTATGCGGATAAAGTCGTACCGATTCTCGCC
This sequence comes from Bacteroidales bacterium UBA1711, assembly GCA_002317325.1. Classification (GTDB taxonomy): domain Bacteria; phylum Bacteroidota; class Bacteroidia; order Bacteroidales; family P3; genus Colimorpha. The sequence goes on along the minus strand of DCJB01000063.1, from coordinate 6,966 downwards.
TTGGCAACGCCAGTGGTAGCTGTAGTCGTAGGCGACACCGGTGTCTAACATCAGTTCGCGATAGGCAAACACGCTCGACGTGCTGCTCGTATTGTAGGCACAGCTTGCGCCGCCATTGTTGGAGATGTAGATGGAGCGGGGATTCCGCGCGTCGTTGCCCACGGCACTGCCGATATACCACTTGTTGGTCTGAGTGCCGTTGAGGATAATCCACTGGTTGTTCTCCGGCACGCTGTCAAAGGAGCAGGTGTAGGGGAAGGCGCGCACGGGGAGGGAGGGCACATACAGCGACACCCGCACCGGCATACTCTCCTGCTGCGAATTGCACACGGTGGTGACATAGAAGTCGTATGCGGTGTTGACCGTCATCAACGGAAGGGTGTAGGAGGTGTTGGTGATGTTGTTGACGATGGTGCCGGCGTGGGCGGTGTCGAACCCCTGCGGACCGTATTGGAGGCGGAAGTAGCTGCCCGTGACGAGGCTTCCGCTCCAGTTGAGCTGCACCGTCGAGCGGGCGGTGTCGATGATGGCGGCGGTGAGGGCGGACACCGATCCGCAGAATGGCGACGACTCGATGGTGACATCATCTATGCAGACACCGTAGCCGTAGCGGGCGGTGCCGAGGAAAGAGACCTGCAGGCTGTCACTGTTGGGCAGGTAGTACTGGCGCTGCGTCCAAGCCGTGATGTTGGAGGTGAAGGTCTCAAGCCGCACCCAAGGCTGCACGCTGCCCGTGCGGTAATAGACGCTCATGCTATCCTGGTCGCCGCCCCAGAGGGCCTGGGCGTGCCAGAACGAGAACTTGACGGCCGGCAAGGCACTGGCGTCGAACATGGGGGAGATAAGGCGGGTCTGCGAACCGCGCGTGGAGCTGTAGAGCATGGCGTTGGCGGTGCCGCCGTGTGCGGAGGCGGGGTGGGAGTAGTAGCCGCCGTTGTTGTAGGTCCACGCCACATTGCCGTTCTCGTTCTCCTGACTCCAGCAGCCGCGGGTGGCGCTGCCGCTCTCAAAGGTCTCCACGAATGAGTTGCTGTCGCCAATCTCGTAGTGGCAGGTGGACAACTCCACGTCATCGACGTAGAGGTAGTTGGCCGTGCCGGCGGGCACCAGCAGCGCAGGGAAGGCGGCGCCGCCGCCGTAGTTCTCATAACTCACCACAAACTGGCTGTAGGCGGTGGTGATGTTGTCGAGGGTGTCAATCGGAACAAAGGTGGCAGCGTTGTTGGGGTCGCTCATGATGCCCGCCACCATGAGGGCGGGGCTGCTGGCCGCCTTGCGGACCCACAGCTTCATCTTCAGCGAGGTCACGGGCTCGGCCACCGAGGGCAGCACCGCATACTGGGTGCTGACGTTGTAGAAATAGAGGGTGCGGCTGCCCGTGTGGGCGTTGCTCTGCACCACATAGGGGAAGTTGGTGCTGCTGATTCGATGCCAGCAGTCGGGCATGGCGCTGCCCGCGCCGATGGGTGCATCCTCAAAGCCGTAGCGGTAGGGCATCACGGCGGCGGCGCACTCGGTGCGGAACGTCAGGCGGCGAGGCACCAAGCTGGTGTCGTTCCCGCACACCGACCGCACCTCGGCAGTATATTCGGTGTTGGACATCAGTCCCGTGAGGGTATAGGAGGGGCTGTTGGTATAGTAGGTCTGGCTGCCCACCGTCACCATCCAGCGGCTTTCGCTTCCGCCGGCGGTCCACGAGAGGGAGGCGCTGCTGCTGCTGATGCTTCCCACCGTCAGATTGACGGGCAGCACACAGCTGTTCTGTCGGAACTTGAGGTTGTCAAAGGCGGCCGGGGGCTGGTAGCCGTAGCGGTCGTCGTTGTGCCAGTAGGCCACGATGCGGTAGTTGCCCGAGGCGGGGAGGTCGATGATGCCGTCCTGCATCTGCCACGAACTTTGTCCGTTGAGGAGGCTACCGCCGTCTAAGGCCAGCGCGCCGGCGGGCAGGGTGCCCACGCCCCAGCTGCCCTGCACGCCGGGCGTGAGAGATACGTTCTCAGGCACCAAGGCCACACGCATGAAGTCGCGGCCGCTCTCGCCGTTGCCCGTCCAGTCATAGCGGAAGGCATACTGGCCGGCGCTGAGGGTGATGTCGCGATAGGCAAACACGGTGCTCGCCTCGGTGGTGGCGTAGTAGTTGGACATTCCGTTGTCGCTCGACACATAGAGGGCGTAGGGATTGCTGTATCCGCTGGCGGTACCCATGCCTATATACCAGCGGTTGGTGTCGGTACCGTTGAGCAGCACCCAGTTGGCGTTCTCGGCAGTATCGCCGAAGTTGCAGTCGTAGGGGGCGGCGGCATAGTTGACGGCCGTCCGCTCGGCGTATATGCTCACATCGTCGAGGCACACGCCGTAGCCGTAATGCGACACGGCCTCGAAGGCCACCTGACAGGTACCGCTAATAGCGGGCAGCAGCAGGGTGTCGCGCTGCCAGCCGGAGACGCTGTTGCTGTATGAGGCCAGCAGGGTCCAGGCGTTGGTGGGCGAGGTGCGGAAATAGACGTTCAGCACGTCCTGGTCACCGCTCCAATCCTCGTGGCTGTGGGCAAATGCCACCCGGGCCGTCACTGTGCCCGAGCGGTCGCCGACGGCATCGCCGGAGATATTGAGCAACGGGGTTACGAGGCGGGTGCTGTTGTTGTTGTAGTTGTTGGTGCTAAACCGTGCGGCAAAGGTGCCTGCCGCCACGGTGGAGGGGTGTCCGATGCTGCCTGTGTAGTCAAACTGCCAATCCATCGATCCGCTCACATATTCTTGGCTCCAGTAGGCGGGCATCGAACCCTCAAATCCCGCGGTCAGCGGCAGCGGCTGGGGAAGGGCGGCCGTGGTGAAGGTGATGGGGTCGCTCCAGGGGGTGGGGGTGCCGCTGTTGAGCCCCCGCACAGCCGCACGATAGGCGGTGTAGGGAGTGAGGCCGGTCAGCTGGCAGCTCATCTGGCTGCTGGCAGCAAGGGTATAAGTGGAGGCGCTGGCAGTGTCAAAACTCGCCGCCGGACCGTAGGCCACCTGATAGCTGGCAGCAGTGGGGCTGCCGGGGTCCAGCCAAGTCAACGTCGCCGACTGGGGCTGCAAGCCCGAGGCCGACAGATTGCGTGGAGCCAGCCCGCCGCCGTTGGGCGCTATGCCCATGATGGCGCCCTGATAGGTGTTGAAGTCCATCGAGCTGGTGGGGTTCACCGCCGTAAGGGGGTAGAATCCGTTATAGTAGCCGCTCCAGCCAAAGTTGAAGTGGAAGAGGGTGTCTGTCGTGTAGCCGTCGCACACAAAGCAGTGTCCGCCCGCACTGCCCTGCCCGCGATACACCACGGGGCGGCCGGCGTTGAGGTCGGCCATCAGCATTTGCTTCCAAGCCCCGTCGCTGTAGTTCATCATGTAGTCGCCGTGGATGGAGGCGCTGTATTTGAAGTAGTCTCGCAATGCCGCCTCGGCCGTGGCTCCAGTAGAGCCGATGGTGGTAGCGCCGCTGCCCGAGGGGCTGTAGTCCATCTCCACCGCCACGCCGCAGTGATAGAGCAGCGTGGCCACGGCGGTCTTCTCGGCGGCGGTGCTTGCCGACGAGAGGGCGGCGGGCATATTGGCCCAGTCGTAGGTGGTGCCGGCAAAGTTGGCCGTCAGCTGCCCATAATTGGAGGAGTAGCTGTGGCTGCCCGTGCCCGTGGCAGGATGATTCCAATACTTCATCACCTGCCCCATGGCGGTGGCCACGCAGCCGGTGACGCTGTAGTCGCCCTCATCGCTGTCGTAGGGGCAGAGCTGGTTGTAGTAGGGGCTCTGATTCCAAGCGGTTGTCAACAAAGCGTCCACCACCACGGTGTTCTCGCGCCGGTCGCCGCCGACGGACAGGCGGCTCCACTCGGCGGAGACATACTCGGACGGGATATAGCCCGCTGCACGAGCCTCGCGTATCTGCTCTTCGTAGCCGTGCAGCCACTCCATCACCTGCGGCGGGATGCCTTCGACCGCAAAGGCGCTGCAGTCCGAATAGCCGAGGATGGGACGAGCCGCGTCGTCGCCCGCCACTATCACAAAGCCGCTGCCGGCACGGGTGGAGGTGGTGGCGAAGACATACAGCTCGCCAAAGGGGGTCGAGGCGGTGATGTCCTGCAGCCGCTGGTTGGGAAGCCTCTTGTCATAAAGCCCCCGCTCGCGGAAGAAATTGTCTGCCACTCTGAGGGCGGTGGCAGGGTCAACTGGTTTGGCCACCAGCGCTCCAAGCCCTAAGAGCAAGAACACTACGAAAGATGATATTTTTTTCATCGTGAGTCTATTATTGTTGTTACTGTATAAGTTGCACTATTGACTATACGACACACACCCAGCCCATTACCGAAAATGAAGCCGAGTTTCCACAAAGCAAATATACAAAAAAAAGAATAATTTCCGATTTTTCCGCAAAAGTATTCCAACACCCCGCCCCTCCAAAGTGGACAGCGGCGCCCAAATATGCCCTTGCACAGCGACAACCGAGACACGGGTGAAGAGAATACCTCCCTACTCGCTACACCTTTCCAAGATGTGTTCCAGCCGGGCGTTCATGCCGGCTCTGTGTTCGGCTTTTCTCCTCAAGATTCCCGCGCACCCGGCTTTGGAGATATAGAACTTCTCATCAGCATTGGTGCTAATGATGTCCAAAAGATTGGCAAAGGTGGGGTTGTAAGGTATGCTGGATGCATTGAGATTCCTGCCGTTTGGCAGCGGGGTTTGCTCCGCCAAGAGATAGACCTTTGCCCCGTCTATCTCTTTTGTCGGCGTGATCGGAAGCCGCAAGTCATTCTTACAACTTAGAATGCGTTTCATCAACCACTTCACAACCGGCACAGCCCAAGAGTTCCCTATGGCCTGGTAGCGCGTAGTATGGGTGCACTGCTTGCCGCCAACGTTGGTGTAGTCGTCGGGGAAGCCCATGAGCCTCTCGCACTCCAACGGCGTGAGCCGCCGCAACCTGTCATTCTGCGCAACAAACAGAGAGCCGTTATACGCTGCCGCATTGCCGTTCCACTTGGTGCCGTATGCGGCATAGAGACAGTCGGAATAGGTTCTAAACACCTCAATCTTGTCCCCATCCACATACTTTGTAAGGCGTTGGGGAAGTTGGACCTCTTGCTCTTCTTCAGCGTCAAACAGGCTGGGTCCCTTATCCTTGGACTGCTTCATCTTGTAGGGGTCTCTCACCTCGCCCCCGAGTTCAAAGATGGCTTGCTCGGGACGGAAATCCCGACCTCCCCCGACAACATAAATCCGCTGCCGCTGCTGTGCAAGTCCAAAATACTTGCCGTCCAACACCCGCCAAGCAATGTTGCGCTCCTTGCCCTCGACAAATCCCGCCCTCGTCCACCGCGAAACCGCGATAGGCTCATCCAACCCGGCAAGCCCGGCCAAGAAGCAGCCAAAGGCATTGGTCTTATCTGTCAGCACCCCAACCACATTCTCCCAGAAAAAGAGAGCCTTCGGCTTCCCTTGCCTTCTCCTTACCTCGTCAATGCTGTCCAAAATCTCAATATACTTCAGCGACAACTGTCCACGGGTATCAGAGAGTCCCCGCTTCCACCCGGCGAGGGAGAAGGCCTGGCAGGGCGTGCCTCCGCACAACAAATCGGGAGCCTCCGCCTTGCCCCCCCTTATCAGTTCGGGAATGTTGTTCATATCCCCCAAGTTGGGGGTCGGATACACCACCGACAGGAAGTGCGATGGGAAGGTGGCGATTTCCGAAAACCACAGCGGTCTCACACCTATCGGCTCCAGCACATGACTGGCCGCCTCTATACCCGAGCATACGCTGCCAAATGTCCTAATCTCCATTGTTTTCCAACTCTTCATTCAACAATTTTCTCCACTTCTGAATGTCATACCAAGGGCAACCGTCACACCCCTGCTCCGCTCCCTTGCCCACTTTGGGGATGGTTCCATCCCATTCTTTTCCGCCTTTGTAGAAATAGTCTATGCCGAAAATCTGTCCCCTGACGTTATCTTGAAAACACTTTCTGCAAATCTCTCTTTTTTGCTGGTTGCGCTGGTTGTCTAACAACTGGAACTTCGCCCTGATTTCATCGTCAGTCATGTTGGGGCTGTTTTCCGCCTTGGTTGCCTCATCCCAGCGCACTTCTGAAAACTTGTGGTCTAATATCAGAGCCTTTGCCGTAGTCGGTCTCGCCTCGTAGGCATTCACTCCACCCAGCAGCCGCACAACTCTTGCCTTAAACTGCGGAGTAAAAGTTTCATAACTCATCTCAGCATTCAATGGCAACGGCAGCATTATCCGAGAGTAACCCTTACTGCCCTTCTTCCTCGGAACCGATGCCACTGTATATCCCGCATCCTTTATGTCCTGTATCCTCCTCGCAGAATTGGGATTTGAGGGCAACTTTTCAAACTCCTCCCTGAAAGAGAGCAAAACCTCAAAAAAACTGGGAGTCACACTTCCTCGAATCAGACCCCTTTTCAGTTCGGTTCTTCGCCACGCTTCCATGGAATCTTCAGCAAAGTACGGTTTAATCGAAACGAGATACGCTGCCAACTCCTGCTCCGTTTTTATCTCTCGGGCAGACCTCCTATCCACAAACGGAACATAAGTCTCCCACACGAAACCATCATCTTGGGTAAAGATGGTTCTGACATACACCTCACTTGCCTTATTATTTTCAACTATTTCAAGTACTTCAATGTTATACGCATCCAATAACGACTGTAGCAGCAACAAATTCACGACTGAATAGTATTTGAAGTTTTACTATCGGATATGAAGATTCGGGTAATCACTGTTCGCCTCCCCTTATCAGCAATGAAGGAAACCTCACCCTCCTCCCCAAGCCCTAAGAGCAAGAACACTACGAAAGATGATACTTTTTTCATCGTGAGTCTATTATTGTTGTTACTGTATAAGTTGCACTATTGACTATACGACACACACCCAGCCCATTACCGAAAATGAAGCCGAGTTTCCACAAAGCAAATATACAAAAAAAA
>DCJB01000077.1 GCA_002317325.1 Bacteroidales bacterium UBA1711 | reverse complement strand
ATGCGCAACGTGCGGGCCTACCAGCAGCAGTGCCGCCACCAGCGGGCGCTGGTCAACCCCGACGAAGCCGACCTCAGCCGCCGCAACGAACACCTGCTGGAACGCATACAGAAAGCCCTCTCCCTGCCCGAGCTGCCCGTCAACATAGAGTGTTTTGACAACAGCAACATACAGGGCGCCTACCCCGTAGCGGCCATGGTACGATTCACCAACGGGAAGCCTAATCGCAAGGAATACCGCAAGTTCAACATCAAGACAGTGGAAGGTCCCGACGACTACGCATCGATGGCCGAGGTCATCTTTCGCCGATATAAGCGACTGTCCGACGAAGGGAAGGCGCTGCCGCAGCTTCTTGTGGTTGATGGCGGCCGCGGGCAGATGGAGGTGGCCCGGGAGGTGATAGAGGACCGACTCGGACTCGAAATTTCCATTGCTGGACTGTCCAAGGATGACCGCCACCGCACCAGCGAATTGCTCTTCGGCTTCCCGCCGCAGGTGGTGGGCATGAAGCCGTCAGACCCACTCTTCCACCTTCTCGAACAGATTCAGAACGAGGTGCACCGTTTCGCCATCACCTTCCACAAAGCCAAACGCAGCAAAGGAACATTCCGCACCCACCTCACCGACATTCCCGGCGTAGGCGACAAGACGGCGCGCGACCTACTGCTCAAGTTCGGATCGCTCAAGGAGGTGAAACTGCAAACCGAAGCCGACCTCGCCCAAGTGGTGGGTCCCGCCAAAGCCAAAGTCATCACCGCCTTTTTCGCCAACGAGCAGTAGCAGTGTTTTTTTCGGGGGAGAGGAATGGATGAATGGTTGGTGCATCCCACCAAGACCACCCGTACGAGGCTCTCGCGGTTCTTGGTCTGGAGGACTTACGTTAAAAAAAGATTTTTGTAGCCCCTCCAGCGGCACTGCACACCTTCGAGCGGCACTTGAAGTCTCCGAATTTCCAGCGCCGTCGCGCCAAGGACGAGGTGGCAGGGAAAAGCCACCATATGCACAAGGGGCGGCGGAACGCCCATGGCGACCTCGGCAGTCCTACTATATTATCAACAGTTCCAGACGCAGAAGTCGCCGCGGAACAGCGCCTGCCGCGACTATTCCTTAAACGGACACCGGCTGCCGATGCACTGGTTGTTCATCCCGCTGTGGGTACACACCACAGGCTGACATACCAACTTCACATGAAGATACTCCTCGCAGAAATCCACGGCCGCCAACACCGAGAGGTATGAGTCGCGCTTGCAGCACCGGGGACCGCCGTGTGCCGCCACCTGGGCCAGTGCCTTTGATGTCATCAGATTCGAGAGCCGCCAAGTCTCCTTCGACAACGGCGTATTGCGGGTGACGATGGCAACGAACATTCCCGTACTCAACGATGCGCCGCATGCGCCCCAGTAGCCGCAGGCACCCCCGGGCACCTGCTCTCCGCGCGCAATCATCTCCAACAAAGCAGGCTCCAGTTCAATCTGATAGACCGAATCGGACTCCGGCATGGCTTTCACGCTGTTATAATAGGCGGTGAGTAATGCTGCACCCACCAACACGTGATGTTCCGGGCCGTGCATGTGGCAGAACGGCTGTCCCATCAACATACGGAGTATCTCTATCGGATTGCGAGAGGGACGGCCCATGCACAGGCGTATGATTGAATCCAGCCCCTGCGTGTGGCAGTCGTTGCACACATAATGGCCCGCCTTGCAACGGGTCTTGCTCATTTCCTGCTTGTGGCAGAGCACACACTCCATCAACGTATCCCGATTCAAGTATTCCAGCTTTTCGCCACAAATAAGGCATTCTTCGTTCATAATGGTTTTTTGTGTTGATTCGGGCTGGCACGCCACCGTGAGCATTGCGACCACCAGTGCCATGAGTCCAGCGAGAATGGGGTTAGTTTTCATGTTTCAAAAAAAAGCAGTCTCTAATAGAGGAAGTTGTTGTAGGGATAGCGGACGGCGTGAATTTTCTTCACCTCCTCATAGAGCAGTTCGCGCAGCCGCTCGATGTTCTCGTGGTTGGCGGCGCTGATGAAGATGGTCTTGCCGTTCTCGGACTCTTTCGACATCCAGCTCTCCTCCAGCATGGGCAGCGTCCAGTTGGCCTTGGTCATCGGGCTGAGGTCGTCTTCGTCCTTCTCGACGTAGGTGTATGCGTCTATTTTGTTGAACACCATGAAGGAGGGCTTGTCGTTAGCCCCTATCTCCTCCAGCGTGCGGTTGACGGCGGCAATCTGATCCTCGTAGTTGGGGTGCGAAATATCGACCACGTGGAGCAGGATGTCGGCCTCGCACACCTCGTCCAAGGTCGATTTGAACGACTCCACCAAGCCGTGGGGCAGCTTGCGGATGAAGCCCACCGTGTCGGTGAGCAGGAAGGGCAGGTTGCCCAGCACCACCTTGCGCACCGTGGTGTCGAGGGTGGCGAAGAGTTTGTTCTCGGCAAACACGTCGCTCTTGCTCAAGAGGTTCATCAGCGTCGATTTGCCCACGTTGGTATAGCCCACCAAGGCCACCCGCACGAGGCTCTCGCGGTTCTTGCGCTGGAGGACTTTCTGCTTGTCGATGGCCTGGAGCTTCTCCTTGAGGAGGGCAATCTTTTCGGTTATGAGGCGGCGGTCGGTCTCTATCTGGGTCTCGCCGGGGCCACGCATTCCTATGCCGCCCCGCTGCCGCTCGAGGTGCGTCCACATACGGGTGAGCCGCGGCAGCATGTATTGCAGCTGTGCCAGTTCCACCTGAGTCTTGGCAATGCTGGTGCGGGCACGCTTTGCGAAGATGTCGAGGATGAGCGTGGTGCGGTCAAGAATGCGGCAGCCGAACTCCCGCTCGAGGTTGCGCAGCTGGGCGGGCGACAGCTCGTCGTCGAAGACTAAGAAATCGGCGTCGGTGGCATTCTTATACTCCTTGATTTCCTCAATCTTGCCGCTGCCCACGTAGGTGCGTGTGTCGGGACGCTCCAAGCGCTGAATCACCTGCTTCACGGCCACGCCGCCTGCGGTGTCCAAGAGGAAGGCCAGCTCGTTGAGGCACTCCTGCGTCCGCTCCAAGGTGGTGCCGCTGGCACACACGGCCACCAGTATGGCCTTCTCCGGCACCTCCTCGGTGCTGAAGGTGTTGCGTTCCTGCGGTGTGGGGCGCTTCTTCGCCATCCCCTCGGCCTCCCAAGCCCCCACGGGGCTTTTCCACTTCCCGTGATTATTCGGTTTCCACGTCATGTCTATACCCTTTTGCGATGTTCCTTGAGTTTCTTTAGCGCCCAGTCGTAGTGGCTGGAGGTGGTGCTGACGAAGTAGGAGCCGAGGTCGGTGGTGCCGGTCCAGGCGAAGTACTTTTTGGTGAAGAGTTCCTCGTCGGAATAGCCTTGGGCGAGAGCCACGACTTTTTTGTGGGTCTCGTCGAGGGCGGAGAGGGCCTCTTCCAACGAGGTGTCTTGATGGCGGAGGAATATGTCCTGATTCATTGCGGCGTAGGTCTTCCAGGTGTAGGGGGCGGGAAGGAACGGCACGGGCTTGGCGGCAGTGCGGTTATTCTCCACGAACTTCAGCATAAGCTGCTGCCATTCGTGTAGGTGTACGACGACATCGCGGAGGTTCTTGTCCCGTTTCCAGTGCGCCTCGGTCATTTTGGGGCCGTCGAAGCAGAACGGAGTGGCGAGCTCCTTTTCGCTCATGGAGGCAATGAAGTCCATCAACTTGCGGTAGCCGCTCTCAGCCGCGGCAAGCAGTTCGTCTTTCGTGCGTGGTCTTGGCATGATGAGTGTTATTAGTGTATATCTTGTACAGAGAGTATCAATAGATTGCTTTTTGTGCCTTTTGCTCTATCAGTCGCCGAATGTGAAAAGGTTTCCAACTGCCTAAGCCACCAAGCCCCCAAGCACTCTCAGTTCAGAAAGCGAATTATCTCCTTTATAGTACTGTATGCCATTAATTTATCATTGTCGATAAAGTGCGACTGCTCTATGATTGCCGCATTGGCGCAGCCCGACTTCTCCAGCTGCCCGATAATCGAAATCAGCGACTTGCCTATGTCGTAACCCTTCCCCATCTCTGAAGGAAGGCCATACGAGTCTCTTCTATCAAGGTATTGCTCGGCTGCACCGAAGGCTTTGGGGCAAGTGTCCTTCATTGCTGGCAGCACCAAATTCTCCAGCCTTCCCTGCCTATTTGAATCAGCGAAGATGTAGGCACCAAACTCAACCTTTGACAACGGGCTCCATCCGCTCTGACTGATGGGTTCTATGGCTATGCCGAACTCTTTCAGCTCGTCATTTACCTCTGAAATTCTCACGTCCACCCCCTTTTTATCAGCATCATAGACGTATGCTAACCGCAGCGAGAAGCCTTCGCTCCCCCTTGAAAACATGGGGTTTGCTGTCTTCGCCATATATTTGACGATGATTTCTCGCTTTTCCTTCTGGGTATCGCCGCCCATGTTGAACAAGAAAAGGAAGTCGTCTCCCTCTTTCTTCTTCAAGGCGTAAGAGGGCAGCAATCTTCCATTCCTCGACTCGCAGATATTGACTCCCTCATCGCAGACTTTCAACTGCCCCACCACAAAATCCTTCACTGGCTGAGGATAGGTTTGAATTGGTTCTGAATAGGCCTTAAATCCGTTCGCCTTCAAGAGGCGGGAGAGAAAAGCAGAGTCGTGCGGACCTTCGCACATTACCAGCGTAATCTTCATGGGCTATCTGATGTCTATCTCTCCGTTGTCAAACATGAACTTCACCTCTTCGCCCGTGGACTGCACGGCTGTAATGCTGCCCGACTCATTCCTCTCCAGCCGGGCGACCGACAGTCTTCGGGGCGGCACGTTCTCAACAATCAGTTCCACCGCCTCTCGGCTGTGGGTGGTGGCAAAGACCTGGACGTTGCACAGCACGGACAGCTTGTCGATAAAGTGGATAAAGGGCGCAACCAAACGTTTGTGTATGCCGCTCTCCACCTCGTCAATCATCACGCACCCGCCGCGGCATGACATGATGAAGAGCGAAATCTCAAAGATTCGCTGCAGCCCCTCGCCATACTGCGCAAGGTCAATGCCCTTGCTCAACTGAGTAGAGGTGACGATGAACCGCCGCCCCTGCGTAGTAACGGATGCCTGTATTTCCTTGATTGTACAATCTACTTCGTTGCGAATAAACCACATCAACTCATCATACATATCTTCATTTAGAACATAGTTATGAGCCTCAAATAGCCAATCGGCATTATATCGATAAGGGGAAGTAATTGCACTTGGGCATATATGAACCAGACGCTGATAACGCTCATCATATTTGCCTCCTTCATAGGCATGGATAACTGAATCAAATTGGTTTCCATCAGATTGTGAACATCCTTTGAGTGTCCCGATGTACCCCCTTTTTGTTACTTTTTCCACTGTTTGTTCAACCTCAATTGTCGTAGCACAAGACACCCCGTTGACTGACGTTGAAATGCTGATAGGCCCCAGCTGATCCAAAATCCATGATAACGAGACCTGGTTTCCAGCCCTGTTGCGAAATTGTATGAGTTCAACATATCTTGGCAAGTCGTTCATCAACGTTTGGCAATATAGAGCCTCCAAACACGTTGTTTTTCCCGAATTGTTTTCACCAACAAACAGATTGAATTGTCTTAGATTGCTGAGTCTGAGGTCCGAGAGCGTTTTGTATCTGTTGACTATGACTTCGGAGAAAAGATTACCGTCTATTGAAGGCATGAGCACATCAGGCTTCATCTTTTTAGACAGTCTGCTCAAAGTAAGTCCATGCAATTCCTCTGCCAACTTGTTGATGTCAGTTTGATAGGCTTTTGTAAACACAGCCTCAGCCTTCAATAAGGCCAACTCTCGCTTCATTGTTTCCAACGCGTGACCCACACGGTTCTTTCCTGCCAACGAACTGAAGGAAAAGCCTTCTGCTACGCTTCCCGTCTGCTCCATCACTCTCACCGCATTCTCGTCATTGATAAACTTCTTGAGTACTCGAATATCATCACTTTTGGCAATTACGGCTTCCTTACGCTCGCCCGCTGAAATGTCTTCTTGGTAGGAAAGCCAGGAAAAGAGCCTCTCTTCGCGAACAGACTTCCGACACCTCATAGAAGCTTGATCCCAATCCAACCATTCTCTCATCTCTGGACTTCCAATTACTTCTTCGAAATAAGAATACTTATCGCTCCGAAATTGGTCTCCGTAATCGCTCTTCTTATAACTCTCTACCAAAGCGAGTGTACGCAAGCACTTGTTTACTGCTTGTCGAGATATGCCTAAGGAACGTTGTATTTCTTCTTCAGTTTTGTGGTATTTTTTATGCAAGTCATCAATTAGCCGGGCCTGATTCAGTGAGTTCCATCGCTTCTTGCCCCCAATGTGATGCAATCCCATCATCACCAAGTGCTCGCTGCTGTCAACGTTCTCAATGAGCATGACTTCTATGGCCTCGAAAGTGTGAGAATCCACAAGTCCCGTCGAGTCTCCTTCCCGAGTTTTTTTCTGGAGATATTTTAGCGTGGCTGTTCGGCGGTTTCCCTCAGTAACAAGATATTTGTCCTCTTGAAGCTTCATCACCTGAATTGGTTCGAGATTGAGAAATCCGTTCTGCATGAAACTGTCAATAAGATCCTGAATGCCCGATTCTGCTTTTCCCCACAACCGGCGGAGCGTCTGTTCCTGGATTTCAGGTCTCATAGCGTCAGACAATGGGATGTACTGATAACTTCCACTATCCAACAGACGGTAGTTATTTGGATCGAGATACAACTGGTTGAGGGGAAGTGTGAAACGATTT
>DCJB01000051.1:228-7849 GCA_002317325.1 Bacteroidales bacterium UBA1711 | reverse complement strand
CTCCCCCGTTTCTCCTCCGTTTCTCCCCCGTCTCTTCTCCGTTTCTCCCCCGTTTCTCCTCCGTTTCTCCCCCCATTTGTCCGTTCACTGTTCACCGTTCACCGTCCACTGTTCACCGTTCACCGTCCACTGTCCATCTGATTGTCAATTAATTCTACACTCTAAAATCTACATTCTAAATTCTTTCCCTCCCCCGCTTCATTCTGTAGTTTCAACGGACTCACCGAAAGGCCTTTCGAAAGGAGCGAGATTCCAAAATACCGAACAATATCTCTGAATATCCTCCAAGAAAATCATTTTCGTTTCGCCGTAGCCGTCACCTTGCTACAGCGTGTTGTTGAGAAAAGTGTGCGTCTCTATCAGCTTCTCCACTTTGCGGTCGTGCGTGTTCTCAATGAGGGCACGGGCGTAGATGGGGTTGTGGAGGTCGGTGCCGAGAAAATCCACCCATCCGCGGTTCACCATGTCGAAAGCCTTTATCTGCGTCCCTTCGCCGTAGAAGCCGGACAGCGAAAGAACATTCGCCTGAAACAGGATGCCCATCTCCTTGAGGTGCTCGAGGCGGGGCGAATTGCCGGCAAAATAGGGATAGCGCTCAGGATGAGCCAAAATGATTTCATACCCCTTCATCTGCAAACCGAATAAGACATCCTCATACCCCATCACCTGCTGGCTGAGCGAGAACTCCACAAGCAGATATTTGCCCGCGATAAGCAGGAAGCTGTCCTTCTCCACCCGCTCCCCGAAGACGGAGTCGTAGCGATACTCTCCGGCCACGCCGGCCAGCTCGATGTCCAACTTCTGCAAATTGGAGGCAATATCCGTTTTCAAGTCGGCAAAACGGCGCTTGATGTCCTCCTCGTCGTTGGGAAAACGAGGATACTGATAATGGGGCGTGCAATACACCTTGCCGAACCCGGCATCATGCATCACCTGCAGACACACCTCCGTCTCGTCGTTGCCCCGGCTGCCGTCGTCAACACAGGGCAGCAGGTGGCAGTGCATATCGGCGCCGAGGGGGGCGAAAATGGGTCGCGCCGCAGTGGGCCTTCTTCTGAAAAAGTGTATCATATCCGATGTAGCTATTATTTGGTCAAAATGTTATCCTCAACAGACGGAGTTATTCTTTGCGTTCTATTCTTGCGCCGAGGGCGCGCAGCCGCTCGTCTATATGCTGGTAGCCGCGGTCTATCTGCTCAATGTTGTCAATCCGGCTCACGCCGTCGGCCGATAGGGCGGCAATCAGCAGCGCCACGCCGGCCCTTATATCGGGCGACGACATCCGCACGCCCCGCAGCCGGTGCTCGTGGTCGAGCCCTATGACGGTGGCGCGGTGGGGGTCGCACAGGATTATCTGCGCGCCCATATCAATCAGCTTATCAACAAAGAAAAGGCGGCTCTCAAACATCTTCTGATGTATGAGGACGCTGCCCTTGCACTGCGTGGCCACAACGAGGGCTATGCTGATGAGGTCGGGAGTGAAACCCGGCCACGGGGCATCCGACACATTCATGATGGAACCGTCCATAAAGCGCTCTATCTCATAGTGGTCGCGCGAAGGCACATACAGGTCGTCGCCCTGCTGCCACACCTCTATGCCGAGGCGGCCGAACACCTGCGGAATGAGGCCCAGATGCTCTATGCCCACGCGGCGGATCGTGAGGTCGCTCTGCGTCATCGCGGCCATGCCGATAAACGAACCCACCTCAATCATGTCCGGCAGCAGCCGGTGGGTGCACCCGCTTAGCGCCTCCACCCCCTCGATGGTGAGGCGGTTGGAACCCACGCCGCTTATGCGCGCACCCATGCGGTTGAGCATATTGCACAGCTGATAGACGTAGGGCTCGCAGGCCGCATTCATAATGGTGGTGGTGCCTGCGGCCATCACCGAAGCCATCACTATGTTGGCAGTGCCGGTCACCGAGGCCTCGTCAAGCAGCATATACTGCCCCGTCAGCCCGGCCGGCGCGGTGACCTGATAGCCGCCGCGCCGGTATTCCACCACCGCGCCCAGCTTCTCCATGCCGAGAAAGTGGGTGTCCAACCGGCGGCGCCCAATCTTGTCCCCCCCGGGCTGCGGCACCACGGCCCGCCGATAGCGCGCCAGCAGCGGCCCCACCACCATGATGGAGCCCCGCAGCGCCGCGGCCTGCGCCGAAAACTCGGCGCTCTCCAACACCGAGAGGTCCACCCCGTCGGCCCTGAACTCGTAGGACCGCCCCTCGGCGAGCAGCGTCTCGTCGGTGTTGAGCCGGCGCACCTTCACCCCGAGGAATGCCAGCAGGCCGATCAGCCGGTTCACATCCCGAATGTCCGGCACGTTCTCTATCACCACCGGCTCGGGGGTGAGCAGCACGGCGCATATCACCTGAAGCGCCTCGTTCTTGGCGCCCTGCGGACATATCTCGCCCCGCAGCCGGTAGCCTCCTGTTATCTCAAATGACGACATAGCCTATTTCTTTCTCTTTTTCCTCTTCTTGTGCGAGGAGGAACGACCCCCCTCGTCCATGCCCTTCACATACTCGCCCGAGTCTAAAAAGCAGAAGTCCTCCCCTACCCTGATCCGCCCTCCCGACAGGAGCTCAAGCTGCTCCGTAATCACCTCGTTCTCCACCGTGTCGCGGTTCCACACAAGGTAGTCGCGCTTCATGGCGTGCGCCAGCATGGACACCAGCGCGTCGCGCTCCGCGCCCTCGGGATACTCCGCCACCCGCGCCACCATCTTCTCCATCACCGAACCATAATGCCTATACTTGGGCTCCGACTGGCTGTAGGGCACCGGCTGGGGGGCAAACTCCACAGTCTCGCCGGGCTCGATGGCAAAAGGGGTATCCACATCTAACTGCCATTCGGAGAGTATCATCAAGTGGACCCAGTACTTGCGCTTGCCGTTGCTCGCGTCCTTGGGGTCGGGGTCCATCCGCGACATCATGTCCACAATGGCGGCCGCCATGCGGCTGCGCCGCTCGCGGTCCTCCACGCCCTGCACATAGCGGATGAGTTTATGTATGTTGCGCCCGTAGCCGGTTATCTTGAGTTGGGGGCGCTGTGTGTTGTATTCCATAGTCGGATAGTGAATTGTTATAGTTCCTAAAGATTGGTCGTCAATGCCATGGGCGGGCGTCAGGGGCAGCGCCAGCCGCCGCCGGAGGGCGCGCAGGGCGCGGCCATGCGGTAGTAGTCAAACGGTGTGGCGTAAGTGCCCCACGCGCCCCCGCCGTAGCCGTAGCCGCCGCGCCACGCGTCGTACCACAGGCTGCCCAAAGTGCCGGCATGGTCGCGGACGTATGTGAACGAGAGGTGCAGATAGTTGTCATCGGCAAAACGGAAAGCCGCCGCCGCCGATAGGGCGGTCGCCGACACATTCACCACCGAGCCGCTGGCCGGCCCGAAAAATGGCGCGTATGTGCCGCCGATATGGCTCACGGCGCCCCAAAGCCACACATCGCGCCCCGCGCGGTAGGCGACGCCCGCGCCGCCCGAAATCAGCCGGGTGCCGCAGCTGCGGTAGGGAGCCAGACTGCGGGGGGTGGGCCCGAGGTCATATCCGCCGCCCAACCCCATGTCCGTCCTGATGTCGAAACCCGCATGAATGGTGAGCCTGTCCGAAGGACGCACAACAAACGAGGGCGCCGCATGATAAAGCATCCGGCCGCCCCCCCCGCTGGCGGCAATCACCCCGGCCCCCACAAAGAGGTGCGGCTCAAAGCGGGGCAGCGCCAGCGAGTCAGCCGCCGCACGCGAATCCTGCGCCCTCCACTGCCCCCGCGCCGGCGTCAGCAGCCACACCAGCGCCACCAGCCAGAGAACCCTCCGGCCCGCCGTCCGCCGGCGCCCGCCCCAGCCCGCACGGGCAACGCTCCTAAAACCTTGATTCATCACGACCGATACGTTTCGAGTGGTTCAAATGGACATCAACTTGGCAAACGAAGCCGGATAGGGCGTCGAAAACTGAAGGCGGCGCCCCGTGACAGGGTGCGTGAACCCAAGGCGGAAGGCATGAAGCGCCAGCCGCCCGATGGGCGACACATCGTCGCGATAGCCGTATATGGGGTCGTGAACCACGGGGTGCTTCTCCTCCCGCAGGTGAACCCTTATCTGATTCCGCCGCCCGGTCTCGAGACGCAGCTCCACGAGCGAATAGCGGCGCGAAGTCTGCACCACCTTGTAGTGGGTGACGGCCAGCTTGCCCCCGTTGTCGGTGGGCGACGAAAGGACGCAGTACTCCCCGTTGGTGAGCCACGACCGTATGGTGCCGCTCTCGGACTCCATCTTCCCCCACGCCACAGCCACGTATGCGCGGTCGGTCACCAGCCCCTTCCAGTCGGCCTCAAACCGCTGCGACACCTGCTTCGTCTTGGCCACCACCATGAGGCCCGACGTGTCCCGGTCAAGGCGGTGCACCACGTGCGCGTTGCACTTCTGCCGCGTGAGCTCCAAATAACGGTTCAGCACCGTGATGACGGTGCGGTCGTTGGGCTTGCGGCTGTACGAAAGCAACCCCTCGTGCTTGTTGACCACAAAAAGGTGCTCGTCCTCATAAAGGATGTCAAGGTCGTGCGGCTTCAGCCGCTCCTTATACCCCGCACGCTCCTCCGTCACCACCATCCCGGGCTG
The DNA here is from genome assembly GCA_002317325.1 of Bacteroidales bacterium UBA1711. Classification (GTDB taxonomy): domain Bacteria; phylum Bacteroidota; class Bacteroidia; order Bacteroidales; family P3; genus Colimorpha. Next base: position 3,232 of record DCJB01000051.1, on the reverse strand, counting down.
GAGGGGAAAGTTATACTGCGACACCTTCCGCCCATCAACACATATATTGTGCGCCAGCACCTCCTTCAGCCGGCTTCGGCTTCGGTCCGGCATCCGCTTCTGCAAAAACTGCAAAAGCTCGCACGACTCATTCACTCTGTATTCATTATGTTTCACGTGAAACATCTGTTATTTCAGGTTATCAACAATCTCTCCGCACTTATCAACAGCCTCCCCCGCCTCCCCGCACCCATAGAGGTCGAGAAATTCGTAGGGATTGCCCATACTCTCTATGAACTTCATCATCGCCTCGTTGCTTATCACCAACGAAGCAGTGTTGTCGTTTGGGTGAAAACTCACCTTCTCGGCCTTCCGCAACTCATTATCCACAAACAGCGTCACTTCGTGCGCGCTGTCGTTCACCAACGCAAAAAGCGACACCGACCCCGGACGCACGCCCAAGTGCTTCATCATCCGCTCGGGCGACGCAAAGGAGAGCTTGCCCTGCCGAAGACGGCGCTCTATCTCGTGTATGTCCATGCTGTGCCGCGAGTCCATGATGACCAAGTAGTGACGGTTGCCCTTATGGTTGCGGAAAAAAAGGTTCTTGCACAACACCGTGCCCTCGCCCCTATAATAGCGGGCGGCAATCTCGATGGTGGGCGCCTCGGGGTGCTCGTAGTAGTCGAACCCTATGCCCAGCCTATCCAAACAATCATATACCTGCCTCTGTCCCCGCATCACTTGATTAGTCCTAACTGTCTCGACATCTCCAGCATCCGCTCTATGGGCTTGGCAGCCCGCGCCAGGGTCTCCGAATCCAACGCTATCTCCGGCCTCTCGTCGCGCAAGCAGCCATAAAGCCCCTCCAGCGTGTTCTGCTTCATGTAGCCGCACTCGGCACACCCCCCGCTCCCGCCCATCGGCACCACATAGAACTCCTTGTCCGGATTCTCGCGCCGCATCTCATACAGTATCCCCGCCTCGGTGGCCACTATCACCTCCCGCTTCGCCAACTGCCGAAGGTGCGACAGCATGGCCTGGGTGCTCCCCACAAAGTCGGCCTCGGCCAGCACCTCCGCCCTGCACTCGGGGTGGGCCACCACTTCGGCACAAGGATGCTCCCTCCGCAGCCGGCGCACACTCTCCGCCCTCATGGCGTCATGCACCATGCACGACCCGTCCCACAACACCATCTGCCGACCCGTCACCCGGTTGATATAGCCGCCGAGATTCTTGTCCGGCGCAAATATTATCTTGGCCTCCTCGGGCAGCGACCGCACCAACTGCACAGCATTGCCCGACGTGCAGATGAGGTCGGACAGCGCCTTTATCTCGGCCGAGCAGTTGACGTATGAAATCACCACATGGTCGGGATGCTGGGCCTTGAAGCGGGCAAACTCCTCCGCCGGACAGCACTCCGCCAACGAACAGGTGGCCGCCAGGTCGGGCAGCAGCACACGCCGCGAGGGGTTGAGTATCTTGGCCGTCTCAGCCATAAAATGCACCCCGCAGAACACGATGATGTCATTCTCGCACCGCTGGGCCCTCTGCGCGAGGGCCAGGCTGTCGCCTATATAGTCCGATACCTCCTTAATTTCGTCGCGCAAATAGTAATGACCCAATATTACCGCGTTCTTCTCGCGCTTGAGACGCCGTATCTCTTGTTGCAATTCTTTCTTATCCATAGTCTTGCACTCTCATGGGACGATTCTGCCGCACAGAACGCCCTGTTATGTGGAATGCAAAGATACCAAAAAAAACGAACATACCCCGCTTTCAGCCAAAAAAAAACTATCTTTTCACGCACTCCTCTCGGCGGCGCAGTCCCGTCTCGAGGACGATGAAGGGAGCCAGACAGCGGAGTCCCAAGCGGCGAATGAGCAGGTTGAGGCCCCGCGAAGCCGCGCCCTTGGCTCCGCTGCGATAGGGGTTGTACCACCCTAACCCAAGGTCGGCACGCCAGCCCCGGTCCGAGGCCATCCGCTCATAGTCGCTCAAGGGGAGAATCCTTTCGCTCCAACTGCCCGTGGCAGGGTTGCACGTGTTGTAGGGGTCGGCCAAAGGCTCGGCGCGGTTCGATTCAACGTCGCGCAGCGCGTCCGCAAAGGTGCGTCCCCGGGTCAGCCGCGCCCACCGCTCTGCGTCAGCGCAGCTGAGCGAGGGCAGGTGCTGCTCTATGTAGGCTCGGCGCTGCGCCAAGTAGCCCGCCGAAGAGCCGCTCCCCAGTTCGTCAGCCTTCATATAGCGGTGCAGCCGGCGGCGGACTATGGGGTTGAAAGGCGTGGAACCGGTGGTGAAAATACCGCAGAGCGAAGGGTTCAGGGCGTGCAAGTCGCCAAAAAAAGCTTCCAAGCAGTATATGTGCTCTATCACGTCCATGCCGGCCACGGCGTCCGGCTGTTCGCCTCGGCTCCGAAACCATTGGCGCAACTCGGCGCTCCCCCCCGTCAGCACCTCGTCAGCACCTATCGCGGCTGCCCTCCTCACCTGCTCGGCACAAGCCGAAGCAAGCGGGTTATAGTCGATATACACCACGCGGCCAACGCCCATCTCTTTGGCGCAGCAGGAAAAAAAACCGTGACCGCCCCCATAGTCAACCAGCGTGACCGCAGCCGGCTCCTTCCCCAATCGGCCCATCAGACGCTCAATGCAGTAGCGGTATATCTGCAGATAATAATCTATGTGCGGCAGCATCCGCAATATATAGTTGCGGCTGTAGTCACTGACAGGCAGACTGTTGTAGTCTATCGTGCGGAGGGTCTCGCCAAGGTTCATATCGTCTGCAAAGATACGCTTTTTTTTGCACCCGGCGCATAACCGCCTCTCCCCTATCCGATACAACGCGCCAAATTGTTCGGAAACTATTGCGTTCTGAACAATCTGAAGTGTGCTTCGCCAACCCGGGCGGCAGCCGCCCCACCCCCAGTTTCAGCCGATCGCCAATTAATTCTTAATTCTAAACTCTTAATTCTTAATTCCGTTCTCGGCACAATATTCCCGCCCCACAGGCGTTACATCCACA
>DCJB01000051.1:0-206 GCA_002317325.1 Bacteroidales bacterium UBA1711 | reverse complement strand
CCGAAAGCAATAACTCTAAACTCTACACTCTAAAATCTAAAATCTAAATTCTTAATCCCCTCGAACTCTACACTCTAAATTCTTAATTCTAAATTCTTAATTCTAAATCCCCCCCACACCGAAAGCAATAACTCTAAATTCTTAATTCTAAATTCTTAATTCTTAATTCCCTCTCCCTCTTCCCATGCAGCAGCTGAAGAAAATGC
>DCJB01000129.1:1644-13325 GCA_002317325.1 Bacteroidales bacterium UBA1711 | reverse complement strand
GCCCACGTCCTTGCGCAGCTGCTCGCGCCGAGCGATATAAGTTTCCTTTCTAAACATGGCGGTAAAATTTGTGTTTGAAAGTGCAAAGATACAAAAATAATTCGTATCTTTGCAGTCCCAAATAAAAAATAATTTTCCGTTATGAAGCAAGAAGAAATAAAACTCAATCCCAACCGCCTGGTGCAGTTTCTGCAGAAGCCAATGGCCGAATTCACCAAGGCCGATATCCTCAAGGTCATCGAGGAGTTCCGTATCGAGATGATCAAGTTCCGCTATATGGCGAACGACGGGCGGCTGAAGACGCTCAATTTTGTAATCAACAGCCTGGAACACGCCGACGAGATTCTGACCTCGGGCGAGCGCGTGGACGGCAGCAGCCTGTTCCCCTTCCTCGAAGCCGGCAGCAGCGACCTCTATGTCATCCCCCGCTTCCGCACCGCCTTCATCGACCCCTTTGCCGACATTCCCACCCTCGACATCCTCTGCAACTTCTACACCAAAGACGGCGAGCCTTTCGACATGGCTCCCGAATACACGTTGGCCAAGGCCGGCAAAGCCTTCCGCGAGGCCACCGGCGGCATGGAGTTTGAAGTGATGGGCGAGCTGGAGTACTACGTCATCGCCCCCAAAGAAGAGGACTACCTCCCCGCCGACCAGCGCGGCTACCACGCTTCCTCGCCCTTCTGCAAGTTCGAGGACTTCCGCACCGAGGCCATGAAGCTCATCGCCGAATCGGGCGGGCTGATAAAATACGGCCACAGCGAGGTGGGCAACTTTTGCGTGGGCGACACCATGTATGAGCAGAACGAGATAGAGTTTCTGCCCACCACCCTCGAAGACGCCGCCGACCAGCTGGTCATCGCCAAATGGATAATGCGCACCCTCGGCTACCAGTACGACATCACCGTCACCTTCGCCCCCAAAATCACGGTGGGCAAAGCCGGCAGCGGGATGCACATCCACACCCGCATCAGCAAAGACGGCAAGAACATGTACGTCGGCCCCGACGGCCTCACCGAGACCGCCCACAAGGCCATCGCCGGCATCCTGAACCTCGCCGGATCGCTGACCGCCTTCGGCGACACCAACCCCACCAGCTACTTCCGCTTAGTGCCCCATCAGGAGGCCCCCACCAACATCTGCTGGGGCGACCGCAACCGCAGCGCCATGGTGCGCGTGCCGCTGGGCTGGACCAAGGGCAGCGGCAACATGATGGCCCACTGCAACCCCTTGGAGAAGAACACCGAGGTTGACTTCAGCCATAAGCAGACCATCGAGCTGCGCACGCCCGACGGCAGCGCCAACGTATATCTGCTCCTCGCCGGCATGACGGTGGCCGCCCGCCACGGCTTCGAGATGCCGGATGCGGTGCAGTATGCCAAGGACCGCTACGTGAGCGTCAACATATTCGAGCATGAAGATGTGCTCAGCCGCCTCGACGTGCTGCCCGACAGCTGCGCGGCCAGCGCCGACCTGCTGGAGCGCGACCGCGCCATCTACGAAGAGAAAGGCATCTTCGCCCCCGCCCTCATCGACGGCATAGTCAAGGACCTGCGCTCATACAACGACCGCACCCTCCGCGCCGAGATAGGCAACGACACGCAGAAAATTCTCGAACTGGTAGAGACCTTCATGCACTGCGGCTGATTTGACGACTCTCCCATGAACACCCTCCACCTCCTCATCGGAGGCAACCAGGGCGACCGGAACGGGACCCTCGCCCAAGCAGCAGACCTGGTACGGCAGCGTATCGGGTCTGTTGTTTCCTCGTCGCATATCTACGAGACCGAGCCTTGGGGCGACTTTGCGGACTGCGGAGGGGCCCGGCCGCAGAACTTCTACAACCGGGCCCTTGCCGTGGAGACCGCCCTCACGCCGCGCGACTGCCTCGGCCACGCCCTCGACATAGAGGCCGAACTGGGCCGCCGAAGGCACTGCCACCCTGCGGGGAGATACACAAGCCGCCCGATAGACATCGACCTCATCCTATTCGGGCCGATGGTTCTCGACACGCCCGACCTCGTCCTCCCCCACCCCCGGATGCACCTGCGCCGCTTTGTGCTGGCGCCGCTGTGCGAGATAGCGCCCGACGCCGTTCACCCCATCTTCAACAAAACCCTCAGCCAACTTCTATCCGAGTGTACAGACTGTTCATTCTGCTCCTTGTGCTGCTGATGCCCCTCGCCCTGCGGGGGCAGCACACCCTCTCCGGCACCATCACCAGCAAACCCACTGGAGAGACCCTCATAGGGGCGACCATCTACAACACCACCAGCGGCAACGGCACCGTCACCGATGTCAACGGCCGTTTCTCTCTGACGATAAAAGAGAAGCAGACCGTGCTGCGTGTCAACTTCGTGGGCCACGACCCCATCTACGACACCGTGGCCCTGACGGCCAACACCACCCGCAACTACGCGCTCCAGCCCAGCACCCTGCTGAAAGAGGTGGTGGTGAAAGCCGAGCGGCTCAACTCGGTCCAGTCGTCGCGCATGAGCGCCCTCGACATACCTGTGGAGCAGCTCAAGCAGGTGCCGGTACTCTTCGGCGAGGCCGACATCGTAAAGGCCATCCAGCTGCTGCCCGGGGTCCAGTCGGGCAACGAGGGCACGGGCGGGATGTATGTGCGTGGGGGAGGTCCCGACGAAAACCTCTTCCTCCTCGACGGAGTCCCGCTCTACAACATCAACCACCTCGGCGGGTTCTTCTCCGCCTTCAACTCAGACGCGGTGAAGAACGTCACGCTATACAAAGGCTGCTTCCCCGCCCGATTCGGCGGGAGGCTTTCGAGCATACTCGACGTTACGACCAACAACGGATCCGCGAAACGCTTTGGCGGCACCGCCTCCCTCGGACTCATCACGGGGAAAATCAGCCTCGAAGGGCCCGTGGGCAGCGAGAACACCACCTTCAGCGTATCAGCGCGGCGCACCTTCGCCGACCTCCTGCTGCTGCCCGTGGTGAAGTATTTGGGCAGAAAGAACGCCAACCTGTCGAACATCGACGCCGGCTACTACTTTTACGACATCAACGCCAAGGTCACCCACCGGTTTGACGACAAGAACCGCCTCTATGCCACCTTCTACCTCGGCAACGACGATGTCTATACCAAGGTCCGCACCACGACGAGCCTCAACGAAGACCAGTATCTCAAATACAAAAACGGCTGGGGCAATGTGGTTGGCGGCCTGCGGTGGAATCGGGCGATCGGCCCCAAACTGTTCATGAACCTCTCGGCCTCCTACACCCAGTACCGCAACGCCATCACCACGGGCACGGAAAAAGTGGCCCAGTTCAAAGACGGCAGCGAACAGACCTCGGTCATGAGCGGCGACTACAACTCGGCCATCCGCGACCTCATCGGCCGGATAGACTTCCAATACACCCCTTCGACCAGCCACGGAGTCCAGTTCGGCGGCCAATACACCCGTCACTGGTTCCAGCCCAATGTGGCCAGCGCCTCCATCGACTATTACGACCAAGTGCAGATGAACCAGGCCTGGAAGATGGACACCAGCCTCTCCGAGGGCCTCATTCCCGCCAACGAGATAACGCTCTTTGCCGAAGACGACTGGACAGTGAGCAAGGTGGTCAGAATCAACTACGGGCTGAACCTTTCGGGCTTCGGTGTCGAGGAGTCGTTCTACCCCTCGGCGCAGCCCCGTGTCTCCGCCCGCTTCCTCATCACCGAAGACCTCTCAGTGAAGGCCGGGTACGCCTATATGTCGCAGTACCTGCACCTGCTCTCCACCACCAGCATCAGCCTACCCACCGACCTCTGGGTGCCCTCCACCAACCTCATACCGCCCATGAAGGCCCACCAAGTGGCCGCCGGAGCCTGCTACACCGTCGCCAACACCATAGACCTCTCCGTCGAGGGATACTACAAACGGATGAGCAACCTGCTGGAGTATCGAGACGGAGCGACGGCCTTCGGTTCCTCCGTCGGATGGGAGCAGCTGGTGTGCCTCGGCGACGGGTGGACATACGGTGCGGAGTTCCTCGCCGAGAAAAGCATCGGGCAGTTCACCGGCTGGATTGGCTACACCTGGAGCCGCACCACCCACCTTTTCAACCGCGAGGGGCAGGTGCTGAACAACGGGAAGCCCTTCCCCGCCAAATACGACCGCCGGCACGACATCAACATAGTGCTCAACTACAAGATAAACGAGAAGATAGACATCAGTGCCAACTGGGTGTTCTGCACGGGCAATACGGCAACCCTGGCCCTTGAGAAGTACCCCGTCGCCACGTCGGACCCCGAGGAATACAACCGCGCGATGACGCTGACCAACAGCCTCTCCTACGTCAGCGGACGCAACAACCTCCGTATGCCCAACTACCACCGGGCCGACATAGGGGCCAACTTCCACCGCCGCTTCAAGCGGCCCAATTGCCGCCGAACCATCAACGTCAGCATATACAACCTATACAACCGTCAGAACCCGTACCTCACCTACACCAGCACCGAATACACCTACAACGGATACTCCAAGGCCTTGGTGCAGCTCTCCATCTTCCCCATCCTGCCCTCCGTCGCCTACACCCTCCACTTCTAACCCCCTCTGTCCATGAAAAGAATATTCCTTATCTTCATCATCGCCCTGGCGTTTGCCTCATGCCAGAAGGTCATGGAAATCGACATCCGCATTGCCGAGTCGCAACTGTCGCTCAACGGCATCCCCTTGGCCGACTCGAACTTCTTCGTCAACTTCGGCTATTGCGGCCACTTCCTCGACAGCAACCTCACCACACCCATCGGCAACGCCGATATGACCCTCTATGTCAACGGGAACGTCCTACGTCCCGACAGCACAGACCGCTGCAACTACTTCTTCGACTACGCGCCCCGGGAACACGACAGCCTCTTCATACGCATTGACGCGAACGGCAAGACCGTGACGGCCCACACCACAATACCCAACATCCCCCAAATCAGCACACCCGAAGTAAGCATAGACAGTTCCGGCGCCTTCACCTTCCTCCGAATCAAGTTCGCCATCAACGACAACCCCGACACAAAAGACAGATACTACATCCGCGTCATTGAGGCCGACAGCGGCCGGCGCTACCAGCCATACCTCGATCGGACAGTGGATGTCGAGAAGTCCGGGTCGGCCTACTTCCTCTGCGGCGACGCCAAGCTCACCGCCGCCTCCGTGGCCGCCTCAGAAGCCATAGGGGGCTATTTCTACAGCCAGCTCCTCACCACCGACCAACTGATAAACGGCCAGCAGCACGAGACCTCCCTGTCGGTCTTGCTGCTCACGGACACCAACGAGATAGCCCCGTTCAAGCACACCTACCTGCTGTCCGTAGAGAACGTCACCCCCGAGCGATACCGCTATTTGCAAGACGTCGCCTCTGCCGCCAGCATGACCCAACTTATCACCGAGCCAGCCCCCGTGTATAGCAACGTCGCGGGGGGGCTCGGCATATTCGCCGGCGCCGCCCGCACCTCATTTCCGCTGATTACCATCGTCGGGCCAAAGAAGAAACGATGAAAACATACCTTGTCGGCTATATGTACAGCGGAAAGACCACCGTGGGCCACCAGCTGGCAGGGCTGCTCGGCTGCCCCTTCATCGACCTGGACCGGGCTATCGAGCAACGCTTCCGCACGACCATCCCCATCCTCTTCAGCCGCTATGGCGAGCAAGCCTTCCGCACCATCGAGCGGCAGACGCTCCTCGACACTGCGACAGCCGAACACGCCGTTATCTCGACAGGGGGCGGCACGCCCTGCTTCTTCGACAACATGGAGTGGATGAACGCCCACGGCTGCACGGTGTTTCTGGAGGCCCCGCTTCCGCTGATTATCCAACGGGCAGAAAACTCCAAGAAGCAGCGCCCCCTCCTGGCGCAGATGCAGCCCCACGAACTGGCGGCCCATATCTCAAACCAGCTTGCCCAGCGGCTTTCCTTCTACCGGCAGGCACGCCTGCGCTTTCCAGCCGATGCGGACAGCGTCCGGCCGTTGGCCGACCTCATCGCCCGAGAGGCGAACCATCCTTAGCGTCGAGCACCCGCCTCAGGCTGCATGAGAGCAGGTCGCCCCGGTCGTCATAGAGGTGCAGGCCGTTGCCCTCGCAGTATCGCCAGGCCTTGCAGTCGGCGCACTGCCCCTTCTTTGTCCACCGGCGGTCTCTGTAGGGCTCAAAACGGCGGTTCCACACCTCCCAGAAACTGTCCCGATAGATATTGCCTTGGTGCATATTGGTGCGGATGCTGGTGCAGCCCGAAATGCTGCCGTCGCACAGGATGGAGGCGATTTCGACACCCGCCCGACAGTAGTAGGGGCTGTCACGCACCTCGTCCTCATAGGGTCCGAGATAGCCCTCACAGGCGTAGCTGCAATGAATGCGGCCCTTTGCCCGCACCCGCCTGACAAACTCCAGCACCCCTACGAACTGCTCGTTGGAGAGCTGCAAATCGGGGTCGCCGGAGGCCCGCCCCATCGGAAAGATGGAGAAGATGCGCCAACGCCTGACCCCCAACTGGAGCAGGTACCGTTCGAGCTCCTCCAACTGGCCATAGTTGCGGGGGTTCACGCAGGTGACCACATCCCACAGCAGGTCGGGAGCCTTTGCCAGCAGGGCGATTGCCCGGGTGGCTCTCTGGAAGCCCCGGGGCGTCTGCCTCATCCAGTCGTGGGCAGACTCCAAGCCGTCCAGACTGATGGTGACAGAATGGATACCGCTGCATCGGAGGCGTTCCAAACGAGACTCGTCCAACAGGCAGCCGTTGGAGACCAGTCCCCACGGAAAGCCCCTGCGATACAGTTCCAGCCCGCAAGCCTCCAAGTCGGGACGCAGCAGCGCCTCGCCCCCCGTGAAAATCACAAAGACCTCATGCGGATTCAGGTGAGGGGCTATTTCGTCGATGACCCTGAAAAAGTCCTCCGCCGGCATATCGGGGACGGCGGCGCTGGTCTTGCAGTCGCTTCCGCAGTGGCGGCACCGCATATTGCACCGCAGCGTACATTCCCAAAAGAGGGTCCGCAGCGGATGCAGCCGGGCATTGTTATGGCGATAGGCGCGCCAGAGCTCGTCTCGAATCACTTCTTTTCGACCCGGACGGTAATTTCCTTGACCCGGTCGCCCCTATCCCAGCCTTTGCCCGGACGGGTCTGATCGCCCTCCGTAAACTTGACCTCGAACATCTGGTTGGCGAAACTGCCGTTGGCTTCGCCGTCTATATCACGAACTATCACCCGCTGCACGTCCACCGGCACATCGCGCGCCGCGGCCTGGAAACTGCCTGTGGCATCGGTGGTGTCGGAAGCCCCTCGGAGATAGTCCATCACGTAGGGGTTGTCCTCCTCCATGCGGTCGGGTTCGATATCGACGGTCTGGTTGACCAGCACCACCTGGGCGCCCTTCACGGGCTGGCCGGCCTCATCCAGCACCTTGCCTTTGATGGTGAAATTCATGGTCGGCACACCGTACATCACGGCAATCTCGTCACGCGGTCTCGGGCGTTGCACCTTGTTGTCGTCGGCGGCAGCCGGCTCCTCAGCCGCTGTCTTTGCAGCACCGCAGGCCGACAGCCCCAGCACGCCCAACGCGGACAGCAGAAGCCAGTTCTTCAATTTCAGATAAGCAATCTTCATACCCTTGCGAAATGTGAATCGTGAATTGACGGATGAACCAAACGGAGAAAATCAGCCTCCGACACTCAAGGACCAATACATCCGGCCTCCTCACGACGGTATTGGAACGGCAAACGGGGCTTCTTATTGCGCCCCGGCGTTTTTTTTCTCCTCCATCATCGCCTCCTGCACTCGGACGCTCTCCGCATGAATCTTCTCGAACAGTTCCTTCACAAAATCGTCGCACAGACCCAACCCCCTTGCCGCCTCCAACCGATTGGACAGCAAAGCTTCCCAACGCTTGGGCTGAAAGACTGCCCAATTGGACTGAGACTTCACCTCCGCAATCTGCTGGACCACGTCCAACCGCACCGCCAGCAGACGGAGCAGTTCCTGGTCGGCCTGGTCGATCTGCAGCCTGAGGAGGCGCAATTCCTGATCGGCCTTCTCGGTATCGGTTTGGCGGAGCAGCAGGCCGGAAATCAGGCCGGACAGCTGGGCCGGAGTCAGCTGCTGGTCGGCATCGGTGAGGGCTTCGTCGGGACGGGGGTGGGTTTCCACCATCAGTCCGTCGAACCCCAAGTCCATAGCCATCTGCGAGAGCGAAGGCAGCGGTTCTCGGCTGCCCGCAATATGGCTGGGGTCGCAGAGTATGGGCAGACCGGGCATGGACCGACGCAGTTCGATGGGCACCTCCCACAGCGGCAGATTGCGGAAACTGGCGTTATGGAAGAGGTCGAACCCGCGGTGCACGGCCGCCACATCATCAAGGCCGGCCTTCAGGCACCGCTCTATCGCGCCCATCCACAAACGCACATCGGGGCTGGGGGCATTCTTCACCATCACCGACATCCCCGTGCCACGCAACGCCTCAGCCAGTTCCTGCACCATAAACGGATTGGCTGTGGTCCTGGCCCCGATCCAAACGGCATCGATTCCGTGACGCAAGACGGCCTCGACATGTTCCGGCGTCGCCACCTCGCACGCATAACGCGGACGCTTGTCGTCGGCGGCCGAAGCCTTCGTCTCCGCCATCCAGCGGAGCGCCTGCTCGCCCAAACCCTCGAAGCCGCCGGGACGGCTGCGGGGCTTCCAGACGCCGCAGCGGATAAGCCGCACCTGCGGCAGCGCGCACAATGCACCCGTCACCTCAACCAGCTGGGCACGACTCTCCACACTGCAAGGCCCCGCCACCACCAAAGGCTCATGACGACACTTGTTCCACTCAAACAAAGGCATACTGTTCATACAGCCTCTTCTTGCCGCTTCAGCTCCTGCATCTTGCCGTCTTGCCGCCCCGCGGCTTGGAGGCAGCAATAAAACGCAAAGGAAGAGCGGCTCCAAACAAAAAACGCACCCCGGACGGAGTGCGTCATTCTTTTCATCGAACGAAAACTATTCAGCCGTCTCGGGAACAACCGAAACGAAAGAACGGTCACGACGACCCTTCTTGAACTGGACGGTGCCATCACAGAGGGCGAAGAGCGTGTGGTCCTTGCCCATGCCAACATTCTGGCCGGGGTTGTGGACGGTGCCACGCTGGCGGACAATGATATTGCCAGCGATGCAGCGCTGACCGCCAAAAATCTTCACACCCAAACGTTTGCTTTCGGATTCACGACCGTTACTGGAACTGCCAACACCTTTTTTGTGAGCCATAATATAATGTATTAAAAGGTTTTACACTACGTTGATTAATTGATGCTGTCAATCTTTATCTGGGTCAGATAGTCGCGATGGCCATTCATCTTCTGGAAACCCTTGCGGCGGATTTTCTTGAAGACCAAAACCTTGTCGCCCTTGAGGTGGCGGAGGACGGTGGCCTTAACGTTTGCGCCGGCGATATAGGGCTGTCCAACCTCCACATTGCCGTCATTGTCTCTGAGCATCACGGTGTCAAAAGAGACTTCGCTGCCCTCCTCGTTTTGAAGACGGTTGACGAAGACCTTCTGATCTTTAGCGACCTTGAATTGCTTTCCTGCGATTTCTACGATTGCGTACATTGTCTTTTGTTATTTTAATTGTTGATTCTTTGCATTCTAAGGATACATAATACCCACAAAATGGAATGCAAAGATACGCATTATTTTCCATTCCGCAAAAAAAATTGTTCTTTTTCCCAGGGCAAATACATCAGATGGCGATAAGAGAGAAGAGGTGGTTGATGTTCCAGCCGGCCTTGAGCGCCAGGATGTAGTCGGCCTTGCCGTCGATTGCGATGACCCTCTCCCTGCCGCCTTCGGGCCTGAGCTGCGAGGCCCACTCGGAGAAGAGCCGCTCGAACTGGCGGGAGTCTATGGCCTGGAACACCTTGTTGATTGTGTCGTGGGACGGTATCCCGTTGGCGAGGATGAGCCGCCCCTTCAGCTGGTCGCAGAACGCATTGCCGAACTCCTCTACCGAATCGTAGGACTCGGCCCCGCAGATGACGGCCAGCACCGTCAGCACCGCCACGTCGGTCAGGCTGTGCGAGCATCTGCCCCTGACCCGCGGGTCTTTCAGCTTGCGCATCGTCTCGAATAAACTTGTCATAGTATTCTTTGTTTTTATGACAGGATAACGAGGAAGAAAGTGCGATATTATAAGTTGAACGATAAATAGTTATAAATATTGCGGCATCAAATTTGTTGATTTCGTGAAAAAAGTCGGGCAGCCGCCCCCATGGCTGTTGATAACCCCTCCCCAATTGTTCATATCGCGATTTTTCCGAACAATTTGGCACGTTGCCCTTGCCCCCCCCCTCGGTCGGTTGGCAAAAAACAATAGCACACTTGCAGTAAGCAGTATCGGACTTGTCACGATTATTGCCATCAATGCTCCCAAGAAGTCTATCGGGCGTTTGATGCACTTGATGTAAACATGTTGTTTTGTAGTCATTCAATATGTTGTTGTTTACACCACTCAATTTGTTTCATTATTACTGGTTTCAGCAATCTTGCATAATATTTAGCACCACCTTCCGCGAAATGTTCGGTATCTTGGCTGATGTATTTATGGTCATCTGAGAATACTCGAACGCTATGTCCACCCGCATAAACTGGTGTAACCATATCTATGTATTGCTCTCCCCATTTTAATTTGAATTCTTCGTTTTTGGTGAAATATTCTTCTCCAATTTCTACTGTTGCATCCCAGTAATCTGGTCTATTATGACGAGCATATACCTGCCCATTGCATATCCCATATCTTTTGCTGCCAATGATACGAAGTTTGTCAATGTTTATATTATTATAGTTCAATAGACGGATAAATTTTTGGATGATTTCAACCTCTGGAATAATACTCATTGCACAGAAAATCAAATCTGCATTCTTGAGCCTGTCAATTTGTTGTTCCTGTTTGTTTCTGTAACAATAAGAAATTTCGACATCATCACTTATTCCCGATTCATTTAGAACATTAGTCCAGTCTCTTCCATAACTATCACCAACAACTACCCAATGCAATTTATCAGATGATTCGAAATCTTTGTCAAATCTGCCTGCACGCTCATTGTACGCTATATGCATTCCTCTGAACACTGTCTCTTTGTATGTATCCAATTCGGGAACGTCACGTATTACTCCTGAGTTCATATACAACCACATCGAAACACCTACACATAATGCAACTCCACAAACAGATTCAATAACCACACGTCTCTTCCCTTTTGGTTCACTAATGGCTGTAGATACTCTTTGCTCAATAAATATATAGCTCAACACTGACAAAACAGCTGTTATCAACAGCAACAGAGTAAATATGCCTGCGGTAAAGTCGCTTGTAAAAGAATACCTACAGAAAGCAAAGACTATCTGATGCCAAATATAAATACTGAAACTGCATTTGCCTACCAATGCAACCCATCTGTTTGAAAGTATGACATCTACCTTTGAATTGACATTTGGCAAAGAAACAAGCAACAAACAGGTCAAGAACACTGTAAGCAGTAACTTGACGCTAGCAGGTATCAGTTCGCTATTGAAGAACAAAAGCGCAAGGACGCAAAGATATGCTACTACTGATAATGCTAAAGAACTTCCTTCTTTAATTTTGAACGAATGGTTATTAACCCACAATGCAACCCAACAACCAGCACTGAATTCGAATA
>DCJB01000129.1:950-1507 GCA_002317325.1 Bacteroidales bacterium UBA1711 | reverse complement strand
TTCTTGGCAGTAATTAAGATTGCGGTGAATACCACATAGAATTGTACGATTATACCCAGATACCAAGTGTGCATCAATGGTTTGAAGTCGTTGCTAACAGCCCAATAATCAGATGCTTTTATGCTCATCAGAATATTGTTTGCCCACAGATTTGTTGCCACCACATCTTGTGCAACGCCTTCGTAATCATCGGGCAACATCCAGTAGTATCCCCAAGCGAGACATACAACCGAAGCGACTATTACAAGCGGATATAATCGTAACAGTCTTTTAATCAAGAAATTACCCCCCCCGTCAAAGTTTTCATCCTGCTGAAACTTCCAGCAAGCAGGTAGCCATTGACTACCAAGAAGATATCTACACCAAGATATCCAAAATGTCTAAATCCCGCATGATACAAAACTACAGCAACGATTGATATTGCTTTGAGTACATCGAGATAGTCAAGTCGCTTATTCATACGTTTATATTTTTCTGAATTCAAGTTATATTGATTACATTTAGAAAGTTAACTTCGGCTGCAAATGTACGACAAATTTCTTGAATGGGAGAAAAAA
>DCJB01000129.1:0-839 GCA_002317325.1 Bacteroidales bacterium UBA1711 | reverse complement strand
TTCAGGTATCCATCAGCGCTTGCAGCGCCTTGTACTTGGATTGGCCGTTCTTGTTGGCCGTGTCCATGATTGACTTTATCATCATGTAGATGTCGGCGCCGTCGTCTGTCCGAAAGCATCCGCTCACCTTCTGCTTCGTCTTGATGTTTCGGATGGCCCTTTCGCTTCCGTTGTTGTCGGGGGGGACTCCATCGACGTATAGGAACGTGAAGAGGTGTTCCTCCCACTTGGCGATGCCCTTCCGCATTTTCTCGAACTCGGCATTCAGCGCCGAGAGGTCTCTGCCGAGCAGTTCGGCGGCCCTGTCCCTGAATCGCGCCGCGGCCTCCCGCCTTGCGGCCCGGCCGCCCGTGCCCCTCCGCACGTCCAGCGCCTCCCGCAGGAGCTGCTGGAATTCCCGCGACCAGCTCTGGCTCTTGTCCAGCTCGTTCAGGTACTCAAGGTTGCGCAGAAGGTGGGCGATGCAGTCCTGGTGGCCTGCCGCATTCATCTTGCGGTAGGACGAATGCCTGTCGGTCACCAGCACTGCGTCGGGGAAGTGGTCGGGGAAGTGCTTCTCCAGGGCTTTCCTGCCGCGGGACTTGTCCTGGAAGACATACGTGGCGTCCTTGGTCTGCGCCACCCAGCCCCAGCGGAGTTCGCCCTTGGCGTAAAAACCCGTCTCGTCGCACCCCACGACGTCGGACTGCTCTACGCGCTGCCTGATCGCCTCATACGGCAGCGCGTCCAGCCTCCCGGCTTCCTTCAGGATGTTCCTTATCGTGCCGTCGCTCACGGAAACCCCGAAGACGTCCCGCATCATCTGCCCCGTCCTCCTGTATGGCACGCACTGCTCGCAT
>DCJB01000125.1:6221-11086 GCA_002317325.1 Bacteroidales bacterium UBA1711 | reverse complement strand
TTTGTTGTGTGTGTTTTTTGTGGTGAATTGTTGTGTGTTTTGTGGTGAAACGTTGTGTGTTTTTGTGGTGAATTGTTGTGTGGTTTTGTGGTGAATTGTTGTGTGGTTTTGTGGTGTTTCGTTGTGTGTTTTTTGTGGTGTTTTGTTGTGTGTTTTTTGTGGTGTTTTGTTGTTGTGTGTTTTTGTGGTGAGGAGGGAGGGGCGTCATACTTTTTTTTGCGGGGGCAGGGCAAGAAAAACGCCCTTTCGGCGTTTCCCCTTCAAGTTGCACAAACAAACCCATAGATTATGCCCAAGAATCCTGAAAACGAGTCTCCGCTGATGCGCCAGCATGCCGAAATGAAGCGTAAGTTCCCTGATGCGCTGCTGCTCTTCAGAGTGGGCGATTTCTACGAGACATTCGGCGATGATGCCCGCAGGGCTTCCAGCATACTTGGCCTCACGCTCACCCGCAAGGCGTCGGGGGGCGGCTGCTACACCGACCTTGCCGGCATACCCTATCACGCCCTCGACCAGTACCTGCCGCGGCTGGTGCGTGCGGGGCTGCGCGTGGCCATCTGCGACCAGCTTGAAGACCCCAAGTCGGTGAAGGGGCTGGTGAAGCGGGGCATCACCGAGCTGGTGACCCCGGGTGTTTCGTACAACGACATGGTGCTGGACGTGAAGGAGAACAACTTTCTGTGCGGGCTGCACCTTGCCGACAAGGTGCACGGCATATCGTTTCTCGATGTCTCCACCGGCGAGTTCTTCCTGGCCCAAGGCGACTTGGCCTACATTGAGCGGCTGCTGCAGCACTTCCATCCCTCCGAGGTGGTGCTGCAGCGCAAGAAGCTGCACTGGTTCGCAGAGCATATTTCCGAGAAATACTACACCAACACCTTTGACGACTGGGTTTTCACCACCGACTTTGCCAGCGAGCTGCTCATGAAGCAATTTGGCACCACCTCGCTCAAGGGCTTCGGCGTGGAGGAGCTGCGCGAGGGCGTGGTTGCCGCCGGCGCGGCCCTCTACTACCTGCAGGCCACGCAGCACGACCGCACCCGCCACATCTGCACCCTCACCCGCATAGAGGAGGACCGCTATGTGTGGCTCGACCGCTTCACGGCGCGCAACCTCGAGCTGGTGCATTCGCCCAACGAGGGCGCCCGCACCCTGCTTGACGTGATAGACCAGACAGTCACCCCCATGGGGTCGCGGCTGCTGCGGCGCTGGATAGTGATGCCCCTCAAAGACCGCGCTCCGGCGGAGGAGCGCCTCGACTTGGTGGGCCTCTTCATACAGAAGCGCGACCTTGCCGCGGGGCTGCTGGCGCAGGTGAGGGCCATAGGCGACTTGGAGCGTCTTATCTCCAAGGCGGCGGTGGGGCGAATCAACCCGCGCGAGATGGTGCAGCTGCGGCGCTCCCTCGACGCCGTGGGGCAGATAAGGGGCCTGTGTTCGGAGGCGGGCGACGGGGTGCTGGCCCGCATGGTGGAGCAGCTCAACCCCTGCCAGACCATCCGCGACCGCATCGGGGCCGAGATAGTCGAGGAGCCCCCCGCCCGCACCGACAAGGGCGGGTTCATTGCCCCCGGGGTCAGCGCCGAACTCGACGAGCTCCGCTCCATGGCCGGATCGGGCAAGGATTACCTTGCCGCCCTCCAGCAGCGCGAAATCGAGCGCACCGGCATACCCTCGCTCAAGGTGGGTTTCAACAACATATTCGGCTACTACCTCGAAGTGACCAACACCCACCGCGGCAAGGTGCCCGAGGAGTGGCAGCGCAAGCAGACCCTCACCGCCGCCGAGCGCTATATCACCCCCGAGCTGAAGGAGTATGAGGAGAAGATACTCGGGGCCGAGGAACGCATCCTCGTCTTGGAGCAGCAGCTGTATGAGCGGTTGCTTTCCGCCCTCTCGGCCTACATCGAGCCGGTGCAGTATGACGCCCAGCTGGTGGCGCGCCTCGACTGCCTGCTCTGCTTTGCCGAGGTGGCGCTGGCCAACAACTACTGCCGCCCCGAGCTGACCGACGACACCGTGCTGGACATCAAGGAGGGGCGGCACCCGGTCATTGAGTCGCAGCTTCCCTTCGGCGAGCAGTATGTGAGCAACAACGTCTTCCTTGACCGCGAGACGCAGCAGATCATCATCATCACCGGCCCCAATATGTCGGGCAAGTCGGCCCTGCTGCGGCAGACGGCCCTCATTGTGCTGATGGCGCAGATGGGCTGCTACTGTCCCGCCCGCGAGGCCCGTGTGGGCATGGTGGACAAGATATTCACCCGCGTGGGCGCGTCGGACAACATTTCTTCCGGCGAATCCACCTTCATGGTGGAGATGACGGAGACGGCCAGCATCCTCAACAATATTTCGGACCGCAGCCTTGTGCTGCTGGACGAAATCGGGCGCGGCACCTCCACCTACGACGGCATTTCCATAGCGTGGGCCATCACCGAGTATCTGCACAACCACAAGAAGGCGCGCCCCAAGGTGATGTTTGCCACCCACTACCACGAACTGATAGAGATGGCCGACCAGTATGAGCGCATACAGAACTACCATATCGCGGTGCGCGAGGTGGGCAACCGGGTCATCTTCCTCCGCAAGATGGAGATGGGTGGCAGCGAGCACAGTTTCGGCATCCACGTGGCCCGTATGGCGGGTATGCCGGGGCCGGTGCTCAACCGTGCCAACCGGATGCTCGAACTGCTCGAATCGAAGAGCGAAAAGATGGGCGAAAACACCCCAAAAAATGGGAAAAAGGACAAAAAAGAGGCCGAAAATACACCCGGAGCGGGCTATCAGCTCAGTTTTATACAGCTTGACGACCCCACGCTGCTTGAGATAAGAGACAAGCTGTTGGATATTGATATAGACTCGCTTACGCCGATAGAGGCGCTTCTGAAACTGAACGAAATCAAGAACCTTGTCAAGAAAAAGTAAAAAAAATTTCCCCAGTTCAAAAAAAGTTCGTACTTTTGCACCCGCTTTCGAGGGAGAAAAAGAGAGAGCGAGAGACACTTGAAATAGTGGCATTGATGCGGAAATAGCTCAGTTGGTAGAGCACGACCTTGCCAAGGTCGGGGTCGCGAGTTCGAGTCTCGTTTTCCGCTCGAAAGTCTCCAAGTCGAAAGCCAGCGGCTGTCGGCCAATGGCTGAGAAGCTCTGGTGGTGGAATGGTAGACACGAGGGACTTAAAATCCCTTGTCCGCAAGGACGTGTGGGTTCAAGTCCCACCCGGAGTACGAAACGAGAGAAAGAGAGAGTTCTTTTGAAATAATGAAATGTCTTGGTAGCTCAGCTGGTAGAGCAATTGANNNNATGGGTCCAGGGTTCGAATCCCTGCCAGGACACCACTGCGGGGTGTAGCGCAGTTGGCTAGCGCGCCACGTTCGGGACGTGGAGGCCGGAAGTTCGAGTCTTCTCACCCCGACCACCCAATCCCCCCCTCTTCATTCATCACCGCAGGTTGCTTAGGCAATGACGGCCACTTTAGCTCAGTTGGTAGAGCAACGCATTCGTAATGCGTAGGTCTGCGGTTCGAGTCCGCAAAGTGGCTCTTTTTTTTTTTATGCAGCGACCCTTTAATTAATCAATTTTATAAATAGTACAACATGGTAAACCGTTACGAAACCGTTTTCATTGTAACTCCCGTTTTGTCTGAAGAACAGATGAAGGAAACGGTCGAGAAGTACATCGGCTTCTTGAAAGAACACGGTGCAGAAATCATCTACACCAACAACTGGGGTATGCGCAAGCTTGCTTATCCCATCCGCAAAAAGACCACTGGATTCTACTACCTCATCGAGTTTGAGGGCGAGGGCAGTTTGGTGGCCGACCTCGAAGTCGCCTACAAGCGCGACGAGCGTCTGCTCCGCTTCCTCACTGTTTCCTTAGACAAGTACGCTGTGGCTTACAACGAGAAGAAGCGCGCTGCCAAGAAGGCTGCCGCCGAGGCTCCCGCCGCCGAAACCGAGGAGAAATAATTTTGAGTTGGGATTTTGAAATCTTAATTCTTAAATCTTAAAACAGAACAGAATCATGGCTAACGAAACCGAAATTAAATACCTGACCCCGATTGCCGTCGAGACCCAGCGTAAGAAATATTGCCGCTTCAAAAAACTCGGCATCAAGTATATCGACTATAAAGACGCAGACTTTCTGCTGAAGTTCGTCAACGAGCAGGGCAAGATTCTGCCCCGCCGCATCACCGGTACTTCCAACAAGTATCAGAAGAAAGTGTCCAAGGCCGTCAAGCGCGCCCGTCATCTGGCTCTGCTTCCCTATGTGGCTGATTGTTTAAAATAATAAAGGAGGAAGAATAGAATGGAAATTATACTTTTACAGGATGTGACCAACCTTGGTTACAAGGACGATATTGTCACCGTCAAGAACGGGTACGCCAATAACTACCTCCTCCCGCAGCGTATGGCTGTCATTGCCACCGCCACCAACCGCAAAATCCATGCCGAGAATGTCCGCCAGCGCGCCCGCAAGGAGGAGAACCTCCGCAAAGAGGCCGAGACGCAGCAGGCGGCCCTCAATGAGAAGACAGTGCGCGTTGTTGCGAAGGTGGGTGAGAACGGCCGCCTCTTCGGCTCCATCACTGCCGAGCAGATAGCCGAGGCCCTCAAGGAGCAGCACAACTACGATGTTGACCGCAAGAAGATTGTGGTTGACGGTGCCAAGCTCAAGGAGGTGGGAACTTTCCCCGTGCAGGTGAACCTCTACAAAGAGTTCAAGGCTCAGGTCAACGTTGAAATCGTTGCCGAGTAAGCAGTCCGCAGCGCGGACGACAAGCCCGAGGGGCCGCTCAGATGAGCGGCCCTTTTTTTTTGCCCTTGTGTGTGTGGGGGGCTGTTCGAACTCGGCGTGAAGGAGCG
>DCJB01000125.1:0-6216 GCA_002317325.1 Bacteroidales bacterium UBA1711 | reverse complement strand
GGGGGCGGAGGGTTGGAGGCTTGGCGGGCGGGCCGTTCAGCTGCGTTTGAGGAAGTGTATTTCTTGCGGGGCGATGAGTCCGCACCGCAGGGCTTTGGCAATGCGGGCGCCCGACTTGTTGACAATGCCGAGGCGGCGCGATATGTCTTTTTGGCGTTCTTGGACGGCTTTTTCTGACTCGAGGAGGGTGTCGGCTATTTCGGAGGCGGTGCAGCCGCCGGCTTCGAGTACGAGCATTTGGTGTTCCGACTCGGTGAGCACCGCGTCGGTGCGCAGGTCGGCTTCTTGCGCTATGTGCATTTCGGCCACTTCTTTGAGCGTGAGCATCAGCGGGTAGTTGAAGTAGTAGCGCTCGCCCCGCTCCATGCCTTCTATGGCCCGCAGCACGTTTTCTACCGAGAATCCGCCGGCGGCGTTTTTGCTGATGAAGGCCTGGGCGCCGTGGTGGAGCGACTCGAACACCACGCGGGCTATTTCCATCATGCGCTCGCGGCGGTTGGGTTCGTTGGGGTGGGGGTTGTCGAACCGACCCGAGAGTATGGCTATTTTGATGTCGGGGTATTTTTTGTGCACGCGGTCGGCGATGAAGATGCCGCCGGTGGGTTCGCCGCTGAACTCCATGTCCACCAGCAGGTAGTCGGGCATTTGGTGGGGTGCGGGGCTGTCGAGGGCAGCCATGAGTTCGGCTCCGTTGCGGAAGGTGTCGAGCACGACGACGGGGCGTCGCAGCACTTGGCCGTCGTCGTTCATGCCGCAGGCCACGGTTTGGGGCTGGCTGTTGAGTTCGTATTTGAGTGCTTTT
The DNA here is from genome assembly GCA_002317325.1 of Bacteroidales bacterium UBA1711. Lineage (GTDB taxonomy): Bacteria > Bacteroidota > Bacteroidia > Bacteroidales > P3 > Colimorpha. The sequence goes on along the minus strand of DCJB01000125.1, from coordinate 5,414 downwards.
CGGATGATGGGCTCGTCGTCGATGAGCATTATTTTGATGGGTTCCATGGGGTTGGGTGTTGTCTGGGTGGGAGGGGGGGGGCGGGGGTTCAGCCGGCGCTGCCGTCGGGCGGCGGGGCGACGGCCAGCAGCAGGTGGAAGGCGCTGCCGCGGCCGGGGGCGCTTTGGGCCCAGATGCGGCAGCCGCGGAGGGTGTTGTCGTCGTGGCGTTTGATGATGTATTTGCAGAGGATGAGGCCGAAGCCGGTGCCGTGGGGTGCGGCGGGGTCGGTGTCGGGGCGGACGGTTTTGTCGGCGCGGAAGAGGTTGTCAATGGTATCCTCGTCCATGCCGCAGCCGGTGTCGGTGATGGTGATGTGCGCGAAGCGCGGGTCTTGGTCGAAGGGGGCGGCAGCCACGTCCACGCGTCCGCGCTCGGTGTGCTGGAGGGCGTTGTTGACGAGGTTGCGCAGCATGATTTCGACCAGCTGTTTGTCGCCCGAGAGCCGCAGCGGGGTGGGGGAGAAGCAGAGCGTCACGGCGGGTCCGCGGAAGTTGGCGCACGAGGCGGCCACGCTCTCGAACACTTCGCCGAGGCCGAAGGCCGAGGGGCTGAACTGCACCCCGGCGGGCAGGGTGAGGGTGGTCCACTGCTTGAGGTTGGCGAAGGTGCGGATGAGCTGTTCTATCACTTCGTTGCGCATGGGTTCGCTGAGTTTTTTGTTTTGCAGGTAGGTGAGGAAGGGGTTCACGTCGTGGCGCAGCACCGACAGGCAGGTTTCCACGTTGGCAATGCGTTCCACGTCTTTTCGTTTGGCTTCTTGGAGTGCGTTTTTTTCCTGCCGCAGCACTTTGGAGCGGCGGCGCAGGAGCACCACCAGCACGGCGAGCGCCACGAGGAAGGCGGCGCTCACGCCCATGGCGGCGGCATAGAAGCGGTTGCGGTTTTCCGACTGGTTGAGGCGGTCTTGGAGGAGCACGTCTTCGCGTTCGTTTTCGCGAATGTACCGCACCAGTTCCATCTGCCGCCCATACCAGCGCGCGTTGTCGCCGGGCCGGGTTGAGTAGCCGGAGCGGATGAGGCCGTCGTAGAGCATAGACTCGAATTTGGGGGCCATGCCGTCGTGCCACGATGAGTCGGCGAGGGCGAGGGCGTAGTAGCGGTGGGCCTCTTCGACGCGTCCTATCTGCAGGCAGTATTCGGCTGCGGCGACCACGGCGCCGAGGTGCTGGTAGGGGTCGGAGGTGCGGAAGAAGAGGCCGGTGGCGGTGCGGAACAGCTCTATGCCACAGTCTGCGGCGCCGGCGGCCGGCTGTCCGGCGGGATAGACCTTGGCGGTGAGGCTGTCGATGCGTTTCAGCTCGGCGGCGCAGCGGACGAAGCGCGCCTCCGGCGCGATATTGGTGTCGGCGGCAATGAATGCCTGCAGCTGGAACACGTTGGCCAGGTGATAGACGTTGAACTGGCCGGGGATTGAGAGGATGCGCAGGTTGTCGGATAGGAAGGCGTAGGCTTTGGCCAGCAGGGCGGGGTCGCCGCCCGAGGCTGCGGCGAGCCGGTAGCAGCTGTGCGCCATGGCGTAGTTGACCGACATCACTTCGGCGTAGTCGCACTTGAACCCCGGCAGGGCCTCGGCCACTTCGTCTATCAGCCCGATGAGCGATGCCTTGGTTTCCGCCGTGAGCGCGGTGGCCGAGGACGAGGCCACCGCGCTGTTGCGGTATTGGTAGTTGAGCGTCAGCGAGGTGATGTAGTATTCCATCAGGGCGTAGGAGTAGAGGTAGTTTTCGGGGTCGCCCTCCAGCACCTCCGACTGGTCTATGTTGTACAGCAGCTGGTACGACTCGGCTATTTGGCAGCTGCGCTGGAGCAGCCTTATCCGCATCAGTTGGGCTATGACGTTTTCGACTTCGGCATTCTTGCAGCCGTGCAGCGCGCGGTTGGCGGGCCGGAGCGTCCTATTGGCGGCTTCGGTGATGTCGAATACGCTGTCCACCCACGCCGATGAGGCGCCGTAGTCGGCCAGCATATAGTGGGCGAAGGCCAGGTTGTTGAACGCCCTCAGCCTTCCGTCCACATACTGCGGCAGCGAGTCTCCGATGAGCCTCAGCGCGCCCACCGAGGCCTCAATTGAGGCGTGCGGGTCGTTATACCGCTGCATGAAGGCGGCTTTGTTCAGGCTGTCGGCCTTGGCTCTGAGCCTCAGGTCCAAGGTGCTGCGGCCGTCTGTGCCGCAGCCCGAAAGGGCGGCGGCACAGGCCAGCAGCAGGGTAAGGGCAATTGCTTCTTTCCTCATTTCGGCTGCAAAGTTACGACTTTTTTTTGACATATAGCCCGCCCTGCTCGGCGGTGGCGGGGCAGACGCGCCCGAAGGCGATTGGTGAGAAGGATTGGTTGGTGTTCCGGCCGGGTCTTCGGCCGGTCGAGGAACGCGTTGCTGGCGCCTACTGGTCGGCCTCGCGCTACAGCGGCAACCCCAAAGAAGCCCTGAGCCTGCTCTTCGGCGGCGAAGGCCAGAGAGTGGACGGCAGCATCCGCTACACTGGGTTTACGGTGCGCCCCGTCTGCGAGTAGGCTTTAGAATTGAGGCACATCCTTCCCCCCTCCACCCATGGAGGGGCGGGGTGCGCCCCTCGCCACCCAAAATGCTTAGGGCGCCCCGGCAGGGGCGTCCGAAGCTTATTGGAAAAAATGGGATAACGAAAGATAATAGAAATGGCACAGATGAAGGACGTCATCGAGGTGGAGCGCCGGCGCGAGACCCGCGGGCGGCGGCTCACGATACACCTGTTTTGCGAAGGGGGCTTCTTCTGGTTTTGGATCGCAATTCGAGCCTCTTTTCCAGCCTTTTGAACACCAGCGTTTTTGGAGCAGCGTCATTGTTGTCCGTTATGCTGAAAAGTGTGTCGTGATGGGTCGAATGACAAATGGCCGCGAACATGATGGCGACGTGCGTTTTGTGTCCTCTCTGCCAGCGACTTATGGCCGCAGGACTTAGGCGGCGGGCATCAAAAGGTAAAAAAAGGGGTTCGCTCCGCCCTCAAAGTTCCCGTTTTTGGGTTTTTGAAATGGAGGATGTGCGGGTGCAATATGCTTATTGTGAGCGGGGTGGAAAGAAAAGAGAAAAAACTTTTTGCCGAACCGAAAAATCTTCGTATCTTTGCGCCCGAAAAGGAACGAAAGGTCGTTTGGCCGAGAGGTTAGGCACAGGTCTGCAAAACCTGCTACTCCGGTTCAAATCCGGAAGCGACCTCCGAGGAGAGACTCAGCTGAGTCTCTCTTTTTTTTTGTCCCGCCGTTGGCGTTTGAAATCGGTGTCTTGAATCCGCTTTCCGATTTGCGCGCTTCTTGGCGGATAGGGTTTTCCTCCTTCTCCCGTTGCGTTGGGGCGGATGAGATTTTTTTTCAGGCGTAATATCCAAAACGGGCGCCCGTTTCGCTCTTGCTGTGTCGGGGCTTTCGGTGTGCCAAGTCGAAGGAAAAAAGGCAATAAATACCTTTTATTCGGAATAATTGCGTATCTTCGCAGAAACGCAATGAAAGAAAGTAACGTTTGAAGATACTGAATTAGAGAGCCTTGTGCTGGAACACCGCAGCAGGAAATACAAGAAATACCTGCGTGATGCAAAGTTCCTTGCAGCCCTCGACCGAGTTTTCGACGATTTGAGGGCGGCAGCCAAAACCGTTGACCTACAGGTAATCAGTCACCTGCACTATGAGAAACTGAAAGGTATTGGGGTGAGTTCCGTGAGGGTGATGAACGGCAGAGTCGAAAGGCTCCTGTTCCACGAATACAACGACGGCATTGAAATATCATTAATCGAAATGGACAAAACGCACTATGGACAACGATAGAGTCACGGGCTTCCGTGCTGTACACCCAGGCGAGACCCTCAATGAGGAACTGAAGGAGCGCGGAATAAAGCAGAAAGACCTCGCCGAAAAAATCGGTATGCTTCCTAACCACTTCAACGAACTCATCAAGGGCAAACGCAGTTTCACCGAGGAAATAGCCACGGCATTGGAAAAGGAACTCGGCATTCCATGTGATTTTTGGATGCGGTTGCAATACGGATACGAACATGACGTGCTCGTCATTGCCCAACGGGAAATAGAGCACCAGCAGCAGACACGCAGGGAAGGCACACCTCTCTGCCCTGTGGCCGCAGTACGCTGACAAACGGCATAGACGCAGACATAATAGCCCGCTATCTGTCCATTACATCATGTAGTTCACGATTCGGGGGCAGACTATCCTCGCTGCTTCTCTTGTGCCGTTAGGCGGCGGAAAAGGAGCAGAGATGCACCGAAGTTGTTTCGGAGGCGGCTGGGCGGCTGGCGTCCTACAGGCTGGCTTGGATTATCATTTCGTATAGTTGCTTGGTGCTGATGCCCATGGCGCGGGCCTGCTTGGGCACGATGCTCTCGGCGCTCTGCCCGGGGATGGTGTTCACTTCGAGGAAGAAGAGTTCGCGCTTATCGGTGTCGTAGATGTAGTCGAAACGGACCACGCCTTTGCAGTTGAGGAGGTCGTAGAGCCGTAAGGAGACATCCTGTATCTGCCGGCTGACCGGCTCTTCCACCTCGGCGGGGGTCACCTCGTTGCTGAAGCCGTCATATTTGGCGGCGTAGTCGAAGAACTCGTGGCCGCCTGTGGGGATGATTTCGGTGACGGGGAAGACGTATTTCTTGTCTTTGGCGCGCAGCACGCCGCAGTCGAACTCGCGGCCGGCGATAAACTCCTCCACCAGCACCTCGGAGTCCTCGGTGAGCGCCTCGCGGATGGCGGGCATGAGGTCTTCGGGGCGTTTGACTTTGGTGGTGGCCACGCTGCTGCCGCCGGCGGCGGGCTTGACGAAGAGGGGGAGGGAGAGTTCGGCCAGCAGTGCCTCGGGGTCGATGGGCTGGTTGCCGTAGAGGAGTTTGGATTTGGCGAGGCTCACCACGCCGAGGCTGCGGACCACGGGGTTGCAGTAGCCTTTGTGGAAGGTGAGTGCGGAGGTGTAGAATCCGCAGGTGGTGTAGGGTATGCCGAGCAGGTCGAAGTAGCCCTGCAGCACGCCGTTTTCGCCGGGGTTGCCGTGGACGATGATGAAGGCGAGGTCGAAGCGTTCGACGCCCTCAACGGTGAAGTTGCCGCGGTCCACGGGGCGGCGGCTGCCGTCGTCGCATAGCCAGTACCAGCCTTGGCGGTCGATGACTATTTTGAAGATGTTGTATTTGTCGTGGTCGAGGTTTTGATATACTTGGCAGCCGCTGTTGATGGAGACGTCGTGTTCTCCCGAGTAGCCGCCCATGACGAGGGCGATGTTTTTTTTGTTCATGGAATGGGGGAAAGAAGATGAGGAATTAAGAATTAAGAATTTAGAATGTAGAATTAATTGACAATCAGCTTGATAGTGAACTGTGAACGGTGAACGGTGAACGGACAAATG
>DCJB01000117.1 GCA_002317325.1 Bacteroidales bacterium UBA1711 | reverse complement strand
CACGGTGTCAACGGGGACGAAGCCCGTCATGCCCTGGCCGGTGCAGACACCCACGACAACGCCTTGGGTGTAGCCTGAGTAGGCGGAGAGCAGACTGAACTCGACCTGCAGCGTATTCATGGGCAGCACAGAGGTGTCAACAGCGGGCAGCTGCAGCATGGTGTAGTAGCCGCTGGTGTTGTCCAGATACATATACATCGAGGCTCCGCCGCCGCTGCGGCTGTAGGAGGCGCTGGGATAGGGATAGGAAGTGCTGTAGGTAGAGGTGCCGTACCAGCAATGGGGAGCATGAACCGAGGTGCTGGTGCCGATGTTGTTAAAGTTCTGGAAGAACGGCACGGAGTCAATCAGGCCACAAGCGGTGTTGAAGGTGTAGCGGAACGACCAGTTGCCGGTGTCGGGGGTGCAGATGCCGCGCACATACACATCGTAGGTGCTGCTGGCGTGCAGACCTGAGATGGTCAGCGTGTCGTCATACGTATTAAGGAAGGTGCCAGTGCCGCGGACAAAGCCCGTGGGGCCGTACTCAAGTTCATACTCGGTGGCTGCGGTGGTGTCCCAGCCGATGGTGGCAGTCGTCTGCGCCACATTGAACGAGGTGACGTGGGTGATGCGGGGACAGGGGCTGATGTACTCGACGGCAATGTCATCGACATAGACATAGGGATAACTCGACGAAGTGTTGATGGGGAACGCCAATGCGATATACTGACCGTTGCCATGGTAGTTGTTGAGCAGACACTCGAAGGGAGTCCAGCCGTTGCCATAGACCGGGTTGTAGTTTCCGACGCTGGTGAAGGTGCTGAAGTCGGACGGGTCGCTCATCACGCCCACCTGAATGGGGCAGGTGTAGCTGCTGGCGCGGTAGGCCCAGAAGCTGATTTGCAGACTGTCGAGCGGAGGAGCCAGCAGAGGCAGACAGAGATACATATAGCTGCTGTAGAGGTAGGAGTAGAAATACATCGAGTTGCTGCCCGAATGCGCGTAGGAGGTGGAAACGTAGGGGTAGGTGGTGCCGTAGCCGCTATAGCTGCTATACTTGTACCAGCAGGAAGGCGTGGGAGAAGCCGAACCGGTGCCCCAGGTGTCGAAGTTCTCGTAGAAGGGAACCGGAGCAGGCGTGCAGGGAGTTCTGTAGTTCAACACGGCGTAGGCGGTGGAGTCGCCACAGAGTGCGCCGACACGGATTTGGTAAGGCACATCGGGCGGGAGACCCATGATGACGTGCGAGGTGGAAGTGGTGCCCGAAGCGTCGTTAATCCACTGCGCAGAGTCCGCATGGCGGTAATCCACATCCCAAGAGGTCTCGAGATAGCCGGGAGCCCACGAGAGGTAGAGGTCGCCATTGACGAAACTGTCAACCACCACATTGGGCGAGACGCAGGAGACCGTAGAGTCGCAGGGGGTGACGAACACCACGTTGGGACGATAGCTGTTGGTCGAACCCGTGTTGCCCGAGGTGAGGTTGGATGTGGTCCAGGCAGTGCCGTCCTGATAGCGATAGCCGGTGCGGGTGACACCGCAGTCGGTGCTGAGGCCGTAGAAGCCGGAACTGGACTGGCTGCTGCCGGGTGCCTGGTTCATAAAGGTGGTCAGCATGATATTGCTGGTGCCGTCCCACTGGAACGGGGTAGTGAAAGTGTATTCCACTTCGCCCGAAACGCCAATGGCATGGACGCCGGTGTAGTACTGCGTGCCGGGAGCCGCAATGGTGGAAGTGGCCGCAGTGGCGGTGGTGTTGTTCAAGAAGATGGTGAACTGCTTGGTGTAGGAGCCGTTGTTGGTCCAGGTGAACTTCATGCCGTGAATAGAACCGGCCGTGAGGCCCCAGCTGCTCAGCTCAGAAGCGGTATAGACGGTCTGGCATACGGTGTTGCCCCAACTGGAGTTCACCGGCACGCCGGAGTATTGGTTGGTGCCCGTGCCGGAGGGAGTGCTCTCGCCGCCCGCAAGACATCTGGTACGGAAAGTGATGCTGTCCCAAGGACCGTATTCGCCCGCATCGCAGCTGGCGCGCATACGCAGCTTATACTGCGTGTTGGGAGTCAAGCCCGACAGCAACTGACCCAAGCCGGTGATGCCGGTCAGCGTGACGGCAGGCGTGGCGGTCTGAACCTCTATACACTCAAGGTCGAAAGTGGGCATGGTCGTCACCACGCCGTTCTGGTAGTTCCAGGTGGCGTAGGCCGAAGTGCCCATGATGTTGACCACCGTCATGTCGCGCATTTCGGGGCAGTTGGGAATCAGGTCAATAGAGATGTCGTCGAGGTAGGTGTATCCCGCCGAAGTAGCTGGCTTGCGGAAGGCGATGTACTTGCCGCTGCCGCGGTAGTTGCTGAAGACCACTGTCTGCCGCGCCCATGTGGTGGTGGGGTTGTTGGTGGTCTCAATCAGCTGGAAGGTGCTGATGTCATAGGGGTTAGTCATCACGCCCACCTCCATGTTGCCATAGCCAGTAGAGTTGGCGCTGCTGGCGCGGCTCCAGAACTTCATCTGCAGCGTGTTCACGCCACCGTTGTAGGCGGGCATCACGAGACAGCTGTAGTAGGGCGAAGAGGAATAGAAATAGAGGTTCTTAGAACCGCTGTGGGGAGTGGTGGAGGAGGGATAGGGGTAGTTTGTGGTGTAGTTGTTGAGCCGCTTCCAGCAGGGGTTGATGCTGGAAGTGGAGCTGGTGCCGGTGGCATCCTCGAAGCCGTAGTTGAAGGGGAGGTCGCTGGCGTTGAGGCCGTCGCACTCGGTGCGGAAGTCGAAGCGCACGGCATAGCTGGTGTCGTCGGCTCCGCAGATAGCACGCACATAGAGCGAGTAGGCGGTGTTGGAGGCAAGGCCGGTCATCTGTATGCTGTCGTCATAGACCGTGGTGACGTAACCCGTACCTTGGATGAAGCCCTGCGGGCCATATTCGCACTGGTATCCCACAGGGTAAGTGCGGCTGTCGGGAGTCCAGACAACGGTGGCGGTGGCGGAATCGACATAGTCTAAGCTGAGTGCAGTAGGCTCAAAGCAGGTGGGCGCGCGGCGCAGTGTGATGTCATCGACGTAGGCATACCATGAGCTGGAGGGGCGGTTGGCGCGGATGGCGACATACTGCCCGTAGCCGGTGTAGCCGTCGAACTCCACAGAGTATTCTGTCCAGTTGGTGTTGCCGCCCACGTTGACGGTGGCCACCTGGGTGAAAGTGCTGATGTTGGTCGGGTTGGTCATCACGCCCACGAGGAACACGGGATAGTAGGAGGTGGAGCTGGACTTGGCCCAAAACTTGAGCTGAAGGGTGTTGACGGGCAGTTCGAGAGTATCGACTGCGGGCAGCACGACCACCTGGTAGTCGCCATAGGAGCCCGTGGTGGTGGTGTTGTACCAGTAGAGGCCCTTGGTGCCGTTGGCGGTGTGGTTGTAGGTGGTGGAGGCGCTCACGTAGGGGTAGCCGTAGTAGGAAGTGCCGTTGTTGATGCGGTTCCAGCAGGGAATCCAGGTGGTGGAACTGCTGGAGCCGGTGGGCTGCGACTCAAAGTCCATCACATAAGGCAACTGAGCAGCCAGCAGTTCGCCGCAAGCGGTGGTGAATGTGGTGCTGCGGGTCCAGCTGGTGTCGCCGCTGCCGCAGACCGAGCGCATATACACGTCGTACTGCGTAGTGGAGTAGAGACCCGTTATCTGAATGCTGTCGTCGGTAGTGGTGAGGAAGGTGCCGTAGCCCTGCGGGAATCCGTGGATGCCATATTCCACCTCATACTCGGTGGCGTTGAGCGTAGGAGTCCAATAGACCGTGGCGGCATTGCTGGCCACGTGGCGGGTGCCAACCGAAGTGGTGCGGGGGCAGGTGGGAATATAGTCCACCGAGATGTCGTCGAGATAGACGTAGGGATAGGACGAGGAGGTGTTGGGCGGAAATGCGAGGGCGATGTAGCGTCCGCTGCCCATGTAGGTGTTCAGCGCGCACTCGAACTCGGTCCAGCCGTTGCCATAGACGGGGTTGAAGGTGCCGACAGATGTGAAGGTGGCAAAGTCGGTGGGGTCGTCCATCACGCCCACGTGGATGGGGCAGCTGTAGCTGGAGGAGCGGTAGGCCCAGAAGCCGACCTGCAGGCTGTCCACAGCGGGCTGCAGCAAAGGCAGGCAGAGATACATATAGCTGCTGTAGAGGTCGGAGTAGAAGTACATCGACTGGTTGCCCGAATGGGCGTAGGAGGTGCTGACGTATGGATAGGTGGTGCCGTAGCTGTTGTAGTTGCAGTACTTATACCAGCAAGCGGGAGTGGCGGCGCCGGAGCCGGTGCCCCAGTTGTCGAAGTTCTCGGTGAAAGGCACAGGAGCTGCCACGCAGGGGGTCTGCACACTGGTGACCGCGTAGGCGGTGCTGTCGGAGCAGAGCGCGGCCACGCGGACCTGGTAGGTGGTGGCGGGGGTGAGGCTGCTGATGACGGCGTTGGTGTTGGTGGTGCCGCTCTCGACGGAGGTCCAGCTGCCGCTGGCGCCTTGGCGGTACTCCACGTCCCAAGAGGTCTCCTGATAGCCGGGCGCCCAACTCAGGTAGATATTGTACGGGTCGGTGCTGTCAATCATGACAAGAGGCTCCACGCAGGTGGCGTACTCGGCGCAGCCGCCGGTATAGAAGTGGATAGAGGGACGGTAGCTGTTGGGAGAACCCGCATTGCCGCCGTTCCAGTTGGAGAGGGTGAAGGGGTTGCTGTCCTGATAGCGATAGACGTTCTTGTTGCCCGAGCAACTGGTGTAGTAGCCCGAGAAAGAAGAGGAGGACTGGCTGCTGCCATACTGGTTCATGAAGGTGGTGAAGCAGAGGTTGCTGCTGCCGTCCCACATGAAGGGTTCGGTGAAACTGTAGTGCTGCCAGCCGGAGGTGCCGGTGGGGTGCGAGGTGGGACCATAAACCAGCGTCTGGTCGTTCGGGTTCTCCATGTCGGAGGCAGAGCTGAAGGAAGTACGCGAGGTAGTGCCCGCATAGATGGAGAACTCCTTGTTGTAGCTGGAGCTGGAGGAGAAACCGAGGTCAATGCCGATGATGCCGCCGCTGGTGAGGCCTGCGGCCGCGAGTTCGGCGGCCGTGAAGAGGAACTGGCATACCGTATTGCCCCAGCTGGAGTTCACGAGGGTGCCGGAATAGGTGCTGGTGCCGTTGGAGAAAAGCACCGTGTCGAGCGTGGTGGGATCTAAGGCGACGCAGGGGAGAGTCATCGTGCTGAAGGTGACGCTGTCCCAAGGACCGTCTTCAGTTGAGCAGTTGGCACGCACACGCACCTTGTAGGAAGTGCCGGCAGTGAGGCCGGAGAAGGTGTAGTTGGCCGAGGTGGAGGTATAGGTGGTGGGAGTGCTGACAGAGTCAAGTTCTACTATCTCGAGTTCATAGCCCGAGGGAATTTCCAAGCCGCCGCGGGTGTTCCACGCAAGAGCAGCCGAAGAGATGCCCACATTGGCGGGTACTATGCTGCACACGTCGGGACAAGCGGGCGCCAATTCGAGGGTGATGTCATCGACGTAGGCGTACCACGCACCCGAGGCGCGGACAGCACGGATGGCCACGTAGGAGCCGCTGCCGGTGAAACTGGTGAGGGAAGCGAGATATTCGTTCCACTGGGTGGTGCTGCCCACGTTGATGGAGGCCACCTGCGCGAAAGTATTGATGTTGGTCGGGTCGGACATCACGCCCACCTGGAACACGGGGTTGTAACTGGAGGAGCTGGCCTTGGCCCAGAACCGCAGCTGCAAGGTGTTGATGGCGTAAATGTCGGTGTCAACCGATGGGAGGATGATGCACTCATAGTCGCCGTAGGTGCCCACGGTGGTAGAATTGTACCAGTAGAGGCCCTTGCTGCCGCCCGGCGTGTGGTTGTAGGTGGTGCTGTTGCTCACGTAGGGCCAGCCGCCGTAGGTGGTGCCGTTGTTGAGGCGGTGCCAGCAGTTGACGAAGGCGGAGCCGGTGGTGCTGCTGCCTGTGGAGGCCGACTCGAAGGTCTGCGAATAGGGCAGCGAGTCGAGCGACACGCAGGTGGTACGGAAAGAGGCGGAGTTGACGCCGCCCACATCGCCGCCGCAATCCACGGTCACATACACATCGTATGCCGTATTGGTGCTCAGGCCGGTGAGGGTGATGTTGTTGTCGGAGGCATAGACAATAGAGCCCGTGGTGTCGCCGGGAGTGAAGCCCGCAGGGCCGTACTCGACAGTCCAGCTGGTGGCCGAGCCCGTCTCAGTCCAGCGGAGGTCAACTGTGGAGGTGGTGGGGTTGGACGCCACGATATTCTCCACGCGGGGGCAGTCCGGGGCAACCGAGAGTTTCAGGTCATCGACGTAGGCATACCACGCGCTGCTGCCGCGGTTGGCCTTGATGGCCACAAAGCGCCCATCGCCATAGTAGTTGTCGAAGTTGGTGAGGTACTCCGTCCAGGCAGTGTTGCCGTTGATGTTGACGGTGCCGACCTGGGTGAAAGAGGTGATGTCGTCCGGATTGGACATAACGCCAATTTGGAAAGCGGCATTGTAGCTGGTGCCTTCGACCTTGGCCCACATAGAGAGCTGAAGGTCGCTGATGGAATAGAGTGTGGTGTCGATTGCCGGGAATACGATGCACTGATAGTCGCCATAGGTGCCGGTTGTGGTGCTGTTGTACCAGTAGAGGCCTTTGGAGCCGCCAGCGGTATGGTTGTATGTGGAGCTGGAGTTCACGTATGGGTAGCCGCCGTAACTGGTGCCGTTGTTGAGGCGGTGCCAGCAGTTGACAAAGGCGGAGCCGGTGGTGCTGCTGCCCGAGGTGGCCGACTCGAAATTCATAAAGTAGGGGAGCGAGACAAGGGGGGTGCAAATGGTGCGGAAAGAGATAGTTCTTGCCCGGCTGGTGTCGGTGGCGCTGCACAGGGCGCGGACGCTTGCAGAGTAGAGGGTGTTGGCTGTCAAGCCAGTAAGGCTTACCGTAGTGTCATAGACGTTGAAGGAGGTGTCAAAGCCGTTGCCCGAGCAGCTGAAAAGCCATTCGGTCTCAGTGCCGGCGGGAGTCCAAGAGAGGTCCGCCGAGGCGGTGTCAATGTTGTTGTTAGCCACAGAGACGGGGCGCGGACAGGTGACAACAATGGGGGTAAACTCATAGTAGCGGTTGGCGCCGTGCCAGGTGCTGAAGGTAGTAGAGTAACCGCCGCCGGTGGAATAGATAGGCTGGTGGGTGGAGGGGCTGATAACCACCACATCGGTGCCGTCAGAAGCAAGGCCCGTGTGGAAGCCGGAGGGGGTGTTTGTGGGCGTGGTGGGACCATAGACGAGAGCCACCTTGCCGGTTTCATATAGTTGAACCTGCCACTTGACATCGGCATTGTAGGAAGAACCCAACGAGTAGGCCAGGGCAAACTCGCACACAAAAATGCGGTTGGGAGCCGTGCCGGTGACAGCGTAGCGGACATAGCCGTTGGAGCCGGTGCTGAGGTCCTTGGTGACACCGCTAATCTTGGGCAGGTACTGGTTGTAGTAGCTGCCGTTGAACATACCGGCTTGCGTCGAGGAGACGGCCGCAGCAGAGCCCAAACGAAGCCATCCGTTTGTGGCTACGGAGAATTGGGTGTAATTGTTCCCGCAAAAGGGGAAGCTAAAGCCAATGCTGAGGACGCCGGAAGCAGCATCGTCATAGTAGGAGCCTGGCGACCACACCGTAGAAGGACTCGAAAGGGTAATCCACTTGGATGTATCGACCCCTGTCGAGAACTCGTAGTCGTCAGCCAACGTCTGTGCTCGCGAAGCCAACGGCAGGAAAAAAGCCGCCAGCAAGGCGAAAAGAAGCAGATGTTTTTTCATAACATACAGGTTTTTGTGATTATTATAGGTTAGTTAACAAGTTTTCAAAAAGACAAACAAACCAATTATGGTCAAACCATTACGCCTATTCCAGTCGAATAAAATCCTGCAAGAAAGACGACTGCAAATATAGCAATTTTTTTTTGATTAAGCAATTTTTTTTATAAACAGGGGGGGGGCTGTTCACTGTTCACCGTTCACTACGCAAAAAGGCGGCGCCCCGGGGGGCACCGCCTTTTTTGTGTAGCGTATCTCTCGCCTATCGGACGATGAGCTTCTTCACGAGGTTCACCTGTTCGCCCGTGATGCGGACGAAGTAGGTGCCTTGGGCAAGGTTCTCAACATCCATCCTCTTCTCGCAGTCGCCGCTGCACTCCAGAGTCTCGGAGGCTACGGTGCGGCCGCTCATGTCGAGGACGGCGATTCTCAACTGG
>DCJB01000008.1:6395-7207 GCA_002317325.1 Bacteroidales bacterium UBA1711 | reverse complement strand
CTGGACTCCTTAGACTCCTTGGCGGGTTTGGCGGTCTTGGCCTTCTCGCTCTTCTTCTTCTTTTCGGGGCGGGTCTTGGCGTTGATAGCGTCGAGGTCAATATGGTTCACAATCTTCAACTCGCCCACCTCGATTGGCACGAAGTCGGAAGCCTCGTCTGAGGCTGTCTGCGCGGCGGGGGCTGCCTCGATGGCCGGGGCTGCCTCTGCGACGGCCTCGGCCTTGGGTGCAGGGGCTTCGGCGGCGGGCTGTTCGGGCTTTTCGGGAGCCGCGGGCTTTTCGGGGGCTGCGGGTTTTTGGGGTGCGACGGCGGTGTCGGCGGCAGGCTTGACGCTGCGCACCTCGGCAGAAGTGGTAGTGAAGTTCTTGATGATAATCTCATCGTTTGCCTCCTTGCTCTCGGCTGCCAGCGGCTCGGCCACCACGTTGGTGTTGCCTGTGGTAATCTCAATCTTGTCGGCCTGCTGCTTCACCTCGCTATCCTTCTTATACTCCTCAGCCAGCAGCTGATACTGCTCGGCCGAGAGGCGGGTGTTGGGGTTCTTCTCGACTGTGTGTCCCTTCTTTGCCAAGAAGGCGCACATTGTTTCGATGCCCACGTTCAATTCCTTCGCCGCCTTAGTCAATCGCATTCCTTTGTTTTCTTCTGCCATTTTGCACTCCTTTTTTATCTTTTTGCTGAACAGCGACCTCGCGTCGCCAACACTACATCCGGGTTTGCAATCCGCCCGGCCGGGCCACCCACACGGCTGACCCTATTCTTCTTCCTCAAACTCGGTCTTCAACACCCTAATCACCTCATCGATAGTTTC
>DCJB01000008.1:0-6254 GCA_002317325.1 Bacteroidales bacterium UBA1711 | reverse complement strand
TCCACGTCGTCGGTATCCACGTCGCCCGTGCGATAGACGTCGATGTCGTAGCCGATGAGTTTGCTTGCCAGCTTGATGTTGCAGCCGCCCCTGCCGATGGCCAGCGACACTTGGTCGGGGTCCATATAGACTTCCACCCGTTTGTTTTCCTCATCCACCTTGAGGCTGGAGATTTTGGCGGGGGAGAGCGACCGCTGCACCATGATGTCGAGGCGGGAGGTGTAGTTGATCACATCGACGCTTTCGTTGCGCAACTCGCGCACGATGCCGTGCACGCGGGCGCCCTTCACGCCGACGCAGCTGCCCACGGGGTCGATGCGGTCGTCATACGACTCCACGGCCACCTTGGCGCGCTCGCCGGGCATACGCACTATGTTCTTGATGGTAATCAAGCCGTCGTAAATTTCCGGCACCTCGGCTTCGAGGAGGCGTTCCAAGAAGATAGGCGAAGTGCGGCTGAGGATGATGGCGGGGTTGTTGTTGCGCATTTCCACCTTCAGTACCACGGCGCGCACCGTGTCGCCCTTGCGGAAGCGGTCGCCCGGAATCTGTTCGGCTTTGGGCAGGACCAGCTCTATCTTCTCCTCGTCGAGGATAAGGACCTCTTTGTTCCAAGGCTGATAGACCTCGCCCACAATCACCTCGCCCACTTTCTCCTTATATTTTTGGAAGACCAGCGACTTCTCGTAGTCCTGAATCTTGCTCACGAGGTTTTGGCGGATGGCCAGAATCTCGCGGCGGCCGAAGTCGTGCATATAGATAGGTTCGGAGAGTTCCTCGCCCACTTCAAAATCGGACTCTATCTTGATGGCCTCGCTGTAGGCAATCTCCATGTTCTCATCCTCCACGGCTCCGTCCTCGACGATGGTGCGGTTGCGGAAAATTTCCAGGTCGCCCTTGTCGATGTTCACGATGATGTCGAAATTCTCGTCGGTGCCGAAGCGCTTGGCCAGTGCCGAGCGGAACACCTCTTCGAGGATGTGCATCAAAGTCTCGCGGTCTATGTTCTTCAATTCTTTGAATTCCGAGAAGGAATCAATCAACTCTAACGTCTTCATTTGACTTATAATTAAGATGTTTTATCAAACAATGGGCCGTCAGCGGCGGTGCAGTCGGCGGTGCGGGTCAGAACTGGAGCACCACGCGTGCGGTCTTCACGTCGGCGAACTGGAAGGTCTCGTTATGGGGGGCTGCCTTCTTGGTGCCTTTCACGGCGATGGTGAAGCCCTCATCAGCGACTTCGGTGAGGCGGCCTTCGGACTTGGTGCCGTCGAACTGCTCGACACTCAGCACGCGGCCGACATGGCGGCGATACTGTCGTGGGAGCTTGAGCGGGCTGTCGGCGCCGGCGGAGGAGACGTTGAGTTCGTAGTCTTCCTCGTCGCGGTCCAGCCTTGACTCCACCGCCCGTGAGAGTTCGATACAGTCGTCGATATTGATGCCGTTGTCGCCGTCAATATCGACAAAGATGCGGTTGTCGGGGGTGATTTTCATGTTCACGAGGTACTTGTCGGTGCCGTCGAGAGCTTCTTTTACAATATCTAATACCTTGATGTTGTCCATATTACTAAAAAACGAGGGGACTTGCGTCCCCTCCATCAAATCGTTGCAAAGATACGAAGTTTTTTTCAATTAGCAAGAAAAACTTTGCTTTGGAGAGAAGCCGGAAGAGGGTGAATGGCCGGATGACGCGGAAGTCCTGTCTGCCATTTCAGAGAATTTGGAGTGCGATGGCGGCGCAGGCTTCGGCATCGGCGAGTGCGTGGTGGTGGTTCTTGAGGTCGAACCCGCAGCGGGCGGCCACGGCGTCGAGGGAGTGCCGCTCGCCCGGCCACACCCGGCGGGACTGCCGCAGGGTGCATAGGAAGCGGTAGTCGGGGTAGTCCATCCTGTAGCAGCGGAACACGGCCTTGAGGCAGCGCTCGTCGAACTGTTTGTTGTGGGCCACGAGGGGGAGTCCCTCGACGAGGGGTGCCACCTGCCGCCACACCTCGGGGAAGGGTGGCGCTCCGGCGGTGTCGTCGGGGCCGAGGCCGTGGACCCGCTGGCAGAAGCGGTCGTAGTAGTCGGGGTCGGGGCGTATGAGCGAGTAGAAGCGGTCGGCCACGGCGGCGCCGCGCACCACCACCACTCCCACCGAGCACACGCTGGTGGGGCAGTTGTTGGCGGTCTCAAAATCGATGGCTGCAAAGTCGTTCATGGTGGCTGTGTGGGGGGGGGGATTGAAGTCGAGGGTGCTTGATGGCGCCGGTTTGTCCTAAAGGGTCATCGGCTGCCGAGGGGTGCTTGGGGGCCGCTGTACGGAGCGGGGCGCCGAGCGGGGAGGAGGAGGACTGCGGCGGAGGCGGCGAGTCCGTAGTAGAGTGCGTCGGCGGGGAGGTCCAGCGCCTTGGCCAGCAGCATGGCGGCGGTGCCGGCCGTCATAGAGGCGACGGCGTACCGCCCCCGTCCCCAGCGGGGGCAGAAGAGAGCTATAGAGAGGGGGAAGAGGAGGGCTACGGCGCGGAGGCCGAGGGAGAGGAATCCGAGGTCGTTGATGAAGGCTCCTTCCACGGCCAGTGCGGCGGCGGCGGCGGCGGCCAGCAGTCCCGCGATGGTGAGCCTGATTTGCAGCAGCCGCGGCATCCCGCCCCCGCATGGACGGCGGCGGGGGAGCAGCGCGCCGAGGTTGCCATAGACGTCGCGCACCAGTATGGTGGCTGCGCCGAGGGCCAAACCGCTGCCGCAGCCCATCACGTTCACCAGCATGGCGCCCACGGCGATGCCGCCCAACCAAGGAGGGATGTGGTTGAGGACGAAGGCGGGGAAGGCCTCGGCGGACGACGCTATCACACCCACGCCCGTGGGCAGTTGGCGGCCGGCGGCGCGCAGGGCCTCGCACTCGGCGGCGGTGGCGTAGTGGCCGCGCATATACATCCCCATCAGGGTGCAGGCGGCGCCGATGAGTGGGATGAGCAGGGCGCACAGCAGCGCTCCTTTGCGGGCTTTGGGTGTGGAGGCGGCGGACCAGATGCCGGAGGCGTAGGTCTGGGTTGTCACCACGCCGAGGGCGAGGGAGAGGCAGCCGCCGATGTCTTTGAGCGGTCCGCGCGCGGTCAGACGGGCATACTGTGCCGGGTCGGCGGCGCCGGGGTCCGGGGTCCGCCACTGACCTGCGGCGCCGATGCTCTCCAAAATGCCCGACCAGCCGCCTCCGAGGCGCCACACCACGGTACCCGCGGCGACGCAGCTTACATAGAGCAGCGCCAGTTTCACGATGCCCCCGGCCCCGGCGCTCTGGATGCCGCCGAAGGAGACGAAGAGTGCGATGAGGCCGGCACTCAGCAGGGCGGCCCACAGCCGCGGGATGCCCAACAGTCCGGCGAGCATGGCCGAGGACGAGAGCACCTGTGCCACGATGCTGATGAAGATTCCGATGAGGAAGAGCAGCGACCCCGCTGTCTCGGCACGACGGCCGTACTGCCGCGCCACAATTTCCAGCAGGGTGGTGCAGTCGCTGCGGCGTATGGGGGCGGCATAGACGACGGCGAGGAGCAGGGCGCCGAGTGCGGCGCCGAGGGTGAACCACCAGGCGGAGAGGCCGAAGCAGAAGGCCAGCTGGGCGGTGCCGATGGTTGATTGTCCGCCCACGAGTGTGCCGAGGATGGCGCCGCAGACCATCCAGCTGCCGTTGCGACCGCCGGCGATGAAGGTTTTTTCGTCTTTCACCCGGCGGCCGGACCACAGGCTTGCGACCAGCAGCAGTCCCACCGTGGCGGCAATGCCCGCCAAGTGCGCTGTCTGAAGCATTACTTTCTTTCGTCCGCCGCGGGGGCGGACTTAAACAAAGGCCGGCCGCAGCGGGCGGCCGGCCGATATTAACCAATCAAAACAAGCGTTTCTTGTGAGGGGCTATTTGGCATCGCGACCGGCGCGGATGGCGGCGATGTTGGTGTTCACCACCTCTTCGCCCTTGCGTCCGAAGATGTTGCTGATGGCTTTCTCCAGTTCTTCAAAGGCTATCTCGAGATAGGGGGCGGCGGCGCCCAGGAGCACCATGTTGCCGCGTGCGCGGAGCTGGCGGGCAATTTCGTTGGCGTTGAAGCTCACGCATTTGCTGAGTTTTGCGAGTTCGGCGTGGACTTTTTCTATGTCGGGATAGTTCTTGATGTTGACGAAGGGGTCGCTATTGGTGATGACGCATCCGTCGGGGGCCAGGAAGGGCAGGTAGCGGAGGGCTTCCATGGGCTCGCTGCTGAGGATGATGTCGGCTTTGCCCTCGGGTATCACGTCGGCGAAGATGGGGTCGCTGCTGATACGGAGGTGTGAGAATACGCTGCCGCCACGCTGCGACATTCCGTGAATCTCGCTTTGTTTTACGTTCATGCCCAGGCTGAGGGCTGCGTCGCTTATTATTTTGGCTACGGAGACGATGCCGTCGCCGCCTACGCCACAGAGTATGATGTCTTTTTTCATTGTATGTGAATTGTGAAGAGTGAATTGTGAAGAGTGAATTGACTATAGAATCCAAAAGATGTTCTTCACTTTGTTATTTCACGGTTGGGGTTATTTTTTGAGGTGTTTTTTGAGTTCGACCAGGCAGGTGCGCTGTGGGATGATGACGCTCACGCCGTTGTAGGCCACTTCTTCTTCGAGTATTTTCACGAACTCGTCGTGGTTCTTTTTCAGGGGCTCGATGCTGCGGATGTGCTCGGGAGCCACACCGAGGCCGATGCAGATGTTGCGGAGTTTTTGGTTGGCGCTGGAGGGCTGGCCGCCGGTCATAGCCGTGATGTCGTTGTCGAGTATCATGACTATCACGTTGGCTTTCTCGTTGACGCAGTCCAAAAGGCCCGTCATGCCGCTGTGGCCGAAGGTGCCGTCGCCTATGACTGCCACGGCGGGGAAGATGCCCATTTCGCTGGCGCCCTTGGCCATGGTGATGGAGGCGCCCATGCACACGGTGGTGTTGAGCGCGCCCATGTTGAAGCCGAGGGTGTAGCATCCGATGTCGCCGAAAACGCGGCCGTGCTCATGTTTTTTCATCACTTCCACGAGGGCGTTGTAGCTGTCCACGTGGGGGCAGCCCTGGCAGAGTGCGGGCGGGCGGTTGGTCACTACTTCGGGCACTGCGGGGCCTTGGGCGGCGGGCAGTCCGAGTGCTTTTGCCACTTTTTCGGCGTTCATTTCGCCGTCGCGGCGTATCACTTCGTCAAGACGGCCGTGGATGGGCTTGCCCTTTCCCAGGGCGCCCTTCAGCTGTTCTTCGACGAAGGGCTGGCCGTCTTCGAGGACCAGCAGTTCATCGCACTCGTCATAGAGGCGGCCGAGCGTGGCGGTGGGGAGGGGGTACTGGGTGATTTTGACCACGGGGTGTGGGCACTTGCCGTCCGCGAAGTTTTCGAGCAAGTAGTTATAGGCTATGCCCGTGGCCACGATGCCGAGGCGGCGGTCCGCACCGTCGATATATTGGTTGAAGCCGCTTTCTTCGGACGATTTCTCGAAGGCGGGCTGTTTGTCAATCAGGTCGCGATAGAGGCGTTTGGCGTTGACGGGGAGCAGCACGAAGCTCTTCGGGTCGGTGGGATAGCTTATTTCGTTCTGCGGCAGTGCGGGGCGGCGCTCAACGCCGGCGCGGCTGTGTGCCAGACGTGTGGGTATGCGGTACAGCACGGGGGTGCCCAATTTCTCGCTCAGTTCATAGCCGAAAAACACCATGTCGTAGGCTTCTTGCTGGTTGCTGGGTTCCAGCATGGGAATCATCGCCCAGTGGCCGTAGAAGCGGCTGTCCTGCTCGTCCTGCGAAGAGAACATACTCGGGTCGTCGGCCACGACAATGATGACGCCTTTTGTGCCGATGATGGAGGCGTTCATAAAGGGGTCGCCGCAGACATTGAGACCGACGTGTTTCATGCAGGTCATGGCGCGCTTGCCCGCATAAGCCACGCCAATTGACGCTTCGAGGGCGGTTTTTTCATTGGCGCACCAGTTGGCGCGGATACCCTTTTGGGCGGCTTCTTTCGACTTGATTACATATTCGGTGATTTGCGTTGAGGGGGTGCCGGGATAGCTGTTGATGGCACTGCCGCCTGCATCGATAAAGGCTTGGGCGATCGCTTCGTCGCCGAGTAGGAGTAATTTCGACATAACCAATATTTTATATTATTATCTCATTGCTTTAAGTTTTGCAAAGATAGCAATATTTTTTTAATTGGACAACTTTGGTCCGAAGTGAGAGGTAAAATGTACGATCACGGTCGTAATTTACAGTTTAT
>DCJB01000098.1:17135-17550 GCA_002317325.1 Bacteroidales bacterium UBA1711 | reverse complement strand
AATAACCACTATGCACCCCGGCAAGCCAGACCCCGAGTAACAAAAAGACATTCTCCTAAGATATGGAACAAGTATGGATAAGCGCCGCCGGACTGGGACTGGCGACGGTTTTAGGTTCGCTGATTGGGTTCGGCATCAAGGAACTGCCCCACCGCTGGAATGATGCGGTGCTGGGCTTCTGCGCCGGCATTATGCTGGCGGCCGCCGCTCTCGGCCTGATTGTGCCGGCGGTGGAAATGGCGGGAGCGTCCCGGTGGTGGCTGGCCGCCATAGGGGTGGCCGCCGGAGCACTGTTCCTCAACTTGCTGGACTACTTGACCCCACACCTGCACAAAATCACAGGACTGGAGCCAGAGCAGCACAAACACAACGCCTCTATCGACCACATCATGCTCTTTGTGATGGCCATCGCGCT
>DCJB01000098.1:0-16931 GCA_002317325.1 Bacteroidales bacterium UBA1711 | reverse complement strand
CGGGAGTGTGGATTGGCTACGCCCTCGGTTCGGTGTCGGGCTACTTCCTGCCCATAATGCTGGCCTTTGCGGGCGGGGCAATGCTGTATGTGGTCAGCGATGAAATGATTCCCGAGACCCACGCCCACGGCTATCAAAAGATGGCCACTTACGCACTGCTGGCGGGCTTTATGACGCTGGCATTCATAGAAGAGTTCCTCTGACCTCATGTGAAAGGGAAGAAGTCCGCCGGGCTGCGCCCGGCGGACTGAGGCTTCGGGCGGCGGCGAGGGGTCAGGCCTTCTCCACCGGCACCTGCACGATGGTGAGCCACTTCTCGGGGTCGGGCTGGTTCCAAATGCCATCCACGTAGCTGCAGCGGGGCTTGTCAATAACCTTCAGCCCCTGCTTCTCGATGTAGGCGAAGGTGTCGGTGTAGTGCTGGTATAGCTTGGAGTAAGGGCCATAGCACTTGGCACACACCGCCATTGGCACCTCGGGGAGGCGCTTGAACTTGATGAGGTCGCTTTCGGGCAGCACCTCTTCCACCTGCTCGCAATACTCAATGTCAATATCGTGGTCGCGATACTCGCAGTTGTGGTCAACGGTGAAACAGTAGCCCGGCTGCGGGCAGCGGCAGCCCATGCGAGCCATTTCGGGCCCGATAACGTTGACGCAAAGAGAGCCGAGGCTCTCATAGCTGTCGATGACGGCACGGTGGGAAGCCACCGTGACGGCTGGAAGCTTTTCGATTGTGATTTTTTCCATAGCGTAATGGTTTTGCTGTGAGTCCACCATCTCCTGAAGCATTTGGCGGCGACGCTGGAGGAGGACTATCTGCTCCTCGGTCTCTTGAAGCTTGAGCCGCAGAAGCTCGACACCGGGGGCTGGGGAGCCGTCGTCGAGGAGCGAGCCTATCTCGTCAAGCGAGAATCCTGCTTCCTTGAGGCGGCGGATGGCCATCATCTGTTGCATCTGCGACACATGATAGTGGCGGTAGCCGGTCCAGGGGTCCACCTCGTCGGGCACCAACAGCCCCAACTTCTCGTAGTGGCGCAGCGTCTTGACCGTCACTCCGCAGAGCTTGGAGAACTCACCGATTTGTAAATTAAGTTTATACATGACTCAATGCGCATTTGAAATCGTTTGCAAAGATAGGCACTGCCCCAAGGGACAAGTCAAGCCCGTTAACAATCTTTAAATGAGTGGCGAGGTATTGGACAGGGAGACGGCAGAGGATTCAGGATACTGAAAAACTCAATTTCGGGCAAAATGTTGTTCGGCAAACGGTTTTCTTTTCGTAACTTTGCGAGAAGGAGACTACCCCTATGGCGACTGCCAACCCGCTGATTGTATAACCTTTGCCAAGAACTACAGCCATGAAAAGACCCGCTCAAACACCCCGCCCCACCGCCCGCTTCCTCAGCCGCCTGCGCCGTGGTACAGTCCTCGCCCTGCTGACAACCTGTTGTGCCACCGCCTACGGACAGCAGCTGCACTATGACCGCCCCGCCCATTACTTCGAGGAGGCTTTGGTGATAGGCAACGGCCGCATGGGCGGCATCCTATACGGCGGGACAGTTCAAGACAGCATTTCGCTCAACGACATCACGCTGTGGACAGGCGAACCCGACCGCCAGCAGTTCGACCCCGCCGCCAAAGCCGACACCCTGCGGATGATAAGAGAGGCGCTGAATCGGGAGGACTATGCCGAGGCGGAGCGGCTGCAACGGGGTCTGCAGGGCGGCTACAGCGAGAACTACCAGCCCTTAGGGCGTATCTATGTCGAACACCACCGCAGCGACACGGCAACAACGGGCTACCGCCGCAGCCTCGACCTTGCCACCGCCGTGGCGGAAACCCGCTACCGCACGGCGGAAGGGGACTTTGCCCTGCGGGTCTTCTGCTCACACCCCGACGGGGTGATGGTGGTGGAGATGGAGAGCAACGGACCGCTCGACTTCACACTCCGCTTTGACTCCCCCCTGCCCCACCGCACACGGACTGCGGGCTGCGACCTTCTGATGGAGGGCTACGCCGCATATCACTCGCTGCCCCACTATGTGGCGGCAGAACCCAAGTTGTGGTACGACTCAACCCGCGGCACACGATTCTGTGCCGTCGTGCGGGCTGCGGGCTACAACGGAGGCGAGCCGCCGCAGGTGACGGCCCAAGGGGGCGGACTGCACGTGCGGGCAAAAGGACGGGTGCGGCTGATTGTGTCGGCCTCCACCTCGTTCAACGGCTACGACAAAGACCCTGCCCGCGAGGGAGCCGACAGCCGCGCCATTGCCCGCCGCCGATTAGACGAAGCCTCCCGCCAAGCCGACCACCTGCTGGAGCGCCACCTGAGCGACTATCAGAGCCTCTACGGTCGGGTGTCGCTAGACCTCGGCAGCACCCCCGACAGCATTGCCGCCTTGCCGACCGACGTACAACTGCGCCGCTACACAGAGCAGAATGAGCGAAACCCCGACCTCGAAGAGACCTATTTCCAGATGGGGCGCTACCTGCTCATCAGCTGCTCGCGTACCCCCGGCGTGCCGGCCAACTTGCAAGGGCTGTGGAACGAACAGTTGCTGCCCCCATGGAGCAGCAACTACACCTGCAACATCAACCTCGAGGAGAACTACTGGCCCGCCGAGGCGGCCAACCTTGGCGAAATGCACCTGCCGCTGCTGACCTTCCTGAAGAACCTTGCCGCCCGCGGCCGCAACACCGCAGCCAACCTCTACGGCACGAAACGGGGCTGGTGCGCCTGCCACAACTCCGACATCTGGGCCATGGCCCACCCCGTGGGAGCGGGCAGCGGCGACCCCGTGTGGGCCAACTGGAACATGGGGGGCGTCTGGCTCTCTACACACGTCTATGAACACTTCCTCTACAGCCGCGACACAGCCTTCCTGCGAGAGTACTACCCCGTGCTGAAAGGGGCGGCGGAGTTCTGCATCGACTGGGTGGTGGAGAAAGAGGGTCAGCTGCTGACCATGCCCTCCATCTCGCCCGAAAACCGCTATCTGCTGCCCAACGGACGGGCAGGGGCTACCTTCTACGGCGGCACCGCCGACGCAGCCATGGTTCGGGAGTGCCTGACCAACGCCGCGGCGGCCGCCCGTGTCCTCGGCATCGACAGCACCTTCTGCCGCGAGGCGGACAGCGTACGGCGGCTGCTGCCCCCCTACCGAGTAGGAGCAAACGGCAACCTGCAAGAGTGGTACCACGACTGGGCCGATGCCGAACCCACCCACCGCCACCAGTCGCACCTCTTCGGACTCTATCCCGGTCATCAAATGGGCTGCGAGGACGACGACGCAGCCCGGCTGCGGGAGGCGAGCCGCCGCACCTTGGAACTGCGGGGCACCGAATCGACCGGCTGGAGCACAGGCTGGCGCGTCAACCTCCACGCCCGCTTGGGAGACGGAGAGGCCGCCTACAGCACCTTCCGCAAACTGCTGCAATATGTCAGCCCCGACGGCTACCGAGGAGCCGACGCACGACGGGGCGGCGGCACCTACCCCAACCTGCTCGACGCTCACAGTCCCTTTCAGATTGACGGCAACTTCGGCGGCTGCGCCGGCGTGTGCGAAATGCTGCTCCAAAGCAGTGCCGACGGCTCAGTGAGGCTGCTGCCCGCCCTGCCCGCCGCCTGGCCCGAGGGCAAAATCAAAGGCCTCCGCACTCGGGGTGGGGAGACCTTGGACATAGAGTGGCACGACGGAAAAGTGACCGCCTGCAACCGCTACTAAATCGAAGCCAATACAGCAGAAAGCACTATGAGGCCAATCAAGCCGGCACTGGCGCCAATGGTGGTGGCGATAATCTGTTTTTTGTTGGCCACGGCGTTGTGTTGGATATTGCGACCCGAGACAGGCTGCTCGTCCTTGGAAACTGTCTGCCATGTGATGTAGAACTCGTTGCGCGCCATCTCATAGCGGGTGTCCTGATTGGAACCGTAGCCATAACTCAGCACGTGAGTGCAGGGCTGGAATCCGTTGTTCTCATCGTAAAACTGCTCCTGCGGAATGAACGTCTGTGTGCCGGGAAGGTAGGGGCTGGGCGACTGCAGGCGGAAGAACTTGAGGTTGGAACTGGCGTGTGGCGGGATACAGACATAGCGTTCCTCTTTCTCAACGGTGGTAGTAGAGGTGGTTGCGGTGTTGCTTCGGGCACCGGTGTAGGTGGACGAAGAGGAGGAGTGCTTGCCGTAGTATGTATCGCGGTCGCTATAGGCACGGGTGCTGGTAGAACTGTTTGTTTTTGTGGTAGATGTCACCCGGTTATCATATATGCAGTTGGAATTGCCGTCGTCGGTGACAAAATAAGAGGCGCCCAAATCAACAATCATCATCGAGTCGCTATTGTTGCGCAGATTGCACCCCCCCTCGGCGGAATAGGTGATGACAAACCGGCCGTAATCAACAGCAAAGGCCTGTTGATTGACGGTGCCTTGCTTGTCTGCATTCTTGAGGGTGTAGGAAACATACTGGTTACTGGTACAGGAAGCCAATAAAAACAGACCCGCCGCCAAGGATAAGATGTTTGTTTTCATGACAATGTGTATTGATGGTTAATTATTTGGTGACAGAAAAACAGCAATGCGGGGGCTACAGCTGGTCCTTGAGGTCCATCAGGAGCGAGCGGAGCCTGAGGAGCGTCTGCACCACCTGCCGACGGTTGTCGGTATTGTAGGTGCGGAGCCTCTGCCGAATGCCATCGGACGAATAGCCGCAGTCACTCTTGAGGTGCTTGACATACTGGATTTTTTCTATGTCATCCATGGAATAGAGCCGCGTGCCTTTCACGCTCTTGAGAGGACGAAGCGTCGAAAACTGCGACTCCCAATAGCGAATCGCTGAGGGGTTCACGCCCAGTAGTTCGGAAACCTCGCCAATGTTGTAAAACTGTTTAGACGGCATGATATGATATGGTGCTGATTTGTGCTGAGACGATTTATTACTAACAGCAGGGATTCACACTTCACTCAATAAACATAATATCCCTGGTTGGACTGATATGACTGCTTCTTCTCGTACTTCACATCCTTGAGCGAGGGAGCCTTGATGTTGATTTGGAAGTTCCAACTCTTGTAGTAGCCGAAAGGCACCCAATTGAAACGCATCTCCCAACAGTGGAGGTCGCGATAGAGGTCAATGGAGGTATAGGACATTCCCTTGTTGACAAAGTCGTAGCCCGTTGAGACGGCTATGCGCCACTTGGAGGTGATGTTGAAGTTGCCCGACACGCTGAGTGTCTGCAAGACCTCGTGCTTGAGGTTATACTGCGCAGCCACGTATGTGCTCACATAGCTGAAGGTGTAGCTGAACGAGAGGTTCCACGGCACCGTGAAGTCGGCGTAGGTGCCCATGAGCAGGGCGGGGTTATAGTTGTAGGGCGACTGCATGATAGGCGCCACAATCTGTTCGCCCTTGGGGGCAGCGGATTTTCCATCGGTTCCCTTCTTTTTGAAGGTGTCGTTGTTGAGGCTGAAGGAGAGTTGGGCGCTCCAAGTGGAGTTGTTTTTTTGCAGCAGTTTCTCGCCCCGCTGCCATACGAAGACATCATACTTGCGGCCGGCGCTGTCGGTGTAGTAGGGCGAGAACGAGCCGGAATAGTTGAGGATAAGTTTCTTGAGGAGGGTAGTACGGCCCGTGAGGGTGAAATCTGACCAACGGAGCGAGTCCTTGGCAAGGTCGTAGCTGCCGGCCAGATTAAGACTCTCGATAAGCACGATTTTGCGGGCGACGGTGTCTTTGCGGTTGACAACCTTCATTTCCACGTTGTTGTCGATACTCAGCCGCAGCTGTCCGGACCGGCCGTCAGCGGGACCTCCATAGAGGCTCTGCTCGAAAATAGAATAGCGGTGGATGTAGCCCGTGTTGTCGGTATAGGATTGCCACCAGCCAAACTTGGGGCTGCCAAAGTTGGGGCGGAAGTTGAACGAGAGAGCGGGGTTGATGACGTGTCGGAAGGCCTTTACTACGCCCCGCTTGAAATTGAACATACCATAGATGCGGGTGGTGAGCGACGAGGTGAGCGAGACATCGCGGTTGGAGCGGAAGCCTCGGAGGGTATCCACCACCACCCGGTTGGAGAGGGTGTCCCACGACTTACGGACCGTATTCCAGTGCCAGCGCTCATTGTAACTGACGGAGTTTGTCCAATTGAAGAACTTGAACACCTTGACCGAGCTGCTGATTGGCACCGAGTGCTTGATGCCGTAGCGCATTTTGTTCAGCACCGCCTTGGTGAAGAGGACAGAGTCTTGGGCGGAGATATTGTTGTCGCCCGACATGGTGTAGGACATAGAGATATTCTCATACCAACGGTAAGAGCCGGAGGCCGCCTTGCGGCGGAAGGGGTAGAAGGTGGACGTATTGAGCGAGAGCGAGGGGAGTTTGAGGTCCATGAGGCCGGTCTTGGCGTTGTAAGACTCGCGCAGGGAGGCGGCGAGGTTGACAGAACTGCCAATCTTGGCGGAATAGGAGATACTGGAGGTGGTGGTGCTGTTGAAATATTCGCTGCTGTTGGAGGTGTTGCGGTTGTAGTTGCGGCTTTGCAGGTTGACATCGGCCGAGAAGCGGCTGAAGGGGTTTGCCTTGGGGTCCTGCTCGTGTTTCCAGGCGAGTTTGAAGTCGCCATACTGCTTGTAGGTGGTGCTGTCGCCCTTGATACCCTCGCGGGTGATTCCGTAGCGGATGTCGAAACTTCCCTTGTACTTGTACCGCAGGTTGTAATTGCTCTTGGCCTCCAACGCCCAGCTGAGGTTGGTGTAGATGTCGCCGAGGAGGGTGAGGTCGATGGTGTCGTTGAGGGCGAAATACCAGCCGCCGTCGCGGAGGTAGTAGCCGCGGCCGTCCTGCCACCCGTAGGAGGGCATCAGAAAACCCGAAGTGCGGCCGCTGCGGATGGGGAAGAAGGCGAAAGGCAGCACCAATGGGGTGGGCACATCGCCGACTGAGAGGTAGGCCGGCCCGGTTACAATCTTGTCGCCCGTTATCATCTTGGAATGGGTGAAGTTGAGAGCGAAATGGGGGTGGTCGTAGTTGCAGGTGGTATATTGTCCGCTGTTGAGATACATCACCGAGTCGTTCATCTTCTTAACCTTGGAACCGTGGAGGAAGCCTTCGCCCTCCTGGGTCACCACCCCGGAGATGAGTCCTTTCTTGGTGCCGTAGTTGAAGGCGATGGTGTCGGCAATATATTCCGACTCGCCCTGCTTAAAGAAGGGGTGACCGAGCAGCTTCCCATCCTTGTCGGCCATAGGGCGGGCATACATCATCTGCTGGTCGAAATCGACTTGCACGTCATCGGACTTGAGCTCCATCTCCTCGTACTTGACAACGCCTTTCCTGTAGAGCCGGGCCGCACGATTGACGACATCGAGCACAATTGAGTCCTCGGCCTGATAGTGTACGGTGGTGGTGAGGGCGTTTTCCGAGGCGGGCAGCAGTCGGGCAGAAGGCCGCTTTTTTGCAGCTGTGTCGCCCGTGCGGGCGACGGTATCGGGAACGGAATCGGGAACGGAAAGCAGGGAATTGGGCAAAACGACCTCCCGAACCTCCTGTGCACAGAGGCTCGTCGGACCCGTTAGAAACAAGACTAACAGGCAGATGTTCAAAATTTTCCACTGATACTTGCCTATTCTCAAAATTTCCTCGTATCTTTGCAAATTGAAACTGCAAAGATAGCACTTTTTGCCGACATCACTAAAATAAAAATACACAACAGGATATGAAACGATTATTTGCTCTCCTAATTATGGTCGCTTTGGCGGGAGGCAGCGCCTTCTGCCAAAAAAAGGCAGCCGGCCAAGTCAAGACCGTGGTGATAGATGCCGGCCACGGGGGGGCAAAACCGGGTGCTGTGGGCAAACGCTCGCAGGAGAAGAACATCACCCTCTCCATCGCCCTGAAATTGGGCAAACTCATCGAGGAGAACTACCCCGGCATACACGTCATCTACACCCGCACCCAGGACGTGGACGTGAGCCTCTCGGCCCGGGCTGAAATGGCCAACAAAGCCAAAGCCGACCTCTTCCTCTCAATCCACTGCAACTCGTGGAACAACTCCACGCCCACGGGCATGGAGACCTACGTCATGGGACTGTCGCAAAGCAAGGCAAACCTCGAGGTGGCCAAGAAGGAGAACGCCGACATACTGCTGGAAGAGGGCTATCGGGACAACAGCGACTATCAGGGTTTCGACCCCAACTCGCCCGAGAGCTACGTGATGTTCGCCATGTATCAGAATACCTATCTCGACCACAGCCTCGACTTCGCCGGATTCATTCAGGAGCAGTACCGCAAGTCGGTGAAGACCATCAACCGCGGGGTGAAGCAGGCGGAGATTTTTGTCCTCTATAAGACCGCAATGCCCTCGGTGCTGACGGAAGTGGGATTCATCAGCAACCCCGACGAGGAACGTTACATGATGTCCGACGAAGGACAGACCACCATCGTGAACTGCATCTTCAAGGCCTTCGCCGCCTACAAAGCCGCAAGAGAAGGAAGCAAGGTGCCGGACAACCTCAAGATGAAGAAGGTGGAGGCCAAGACCCCCGAGGCAGAGGAAGCCGAGGAGAAACCCAAGGACAAGCCCAAGGCCGAACAGACAGTCACAGCCCCTTCCACCTTTGTCCCCTCCACCGCCGAGACCAACGTAGCCCCTCCCCTGCCTATGCCCGAGCCACCCGAAACTCCCGCCCCCGCGGCGCCGGCCGCCAACGCCGACACCGCAGCCCTGCCCGCCTCGGTTCCGCTCGTCTATAAGGTGCAGTTTATGACCAGCAATAAGGAGGTGGCAGAAGGTTCGCGCGACTTCAAAGGCCTCACCGAATACGAGTACTATATGCAGAAATCAACCTACTGCTACACTACCGGCAGCTGTGCCGAGGTGGGCGAGGCCTCCAAACTGCAAAAGAAAGTGCGCGAAATGGGCTTCAAAGACGCCTTTGTGGTAGCCTTCCTCGGCAGCGAGCGCATCACCCTCCAAAAGGCCAAAGAACTGGCCGAAGAACGAAAAAGAGTCAAGTATTAGGAACTTCTTGCATTCGGCACAGGCTATTCGGCATGAATCTGCGCTTCCTATCTTTCCACGAGAACGAACAAACGGCGGTCAGAACCGCCACTCATCCATGATAGACATCCAGCATATTACTAAAATCTACGACGGGCAGAAGGCCCTCGACGACGTGAGCTTCGGCGTGAGCCAAGGCGAGGTGGTGGGTCTGCTCGGCCCCAACGGAGCCGGCAAATCGACCCTGATGAAGATACTCACCTGTTTCATTCCACCTTCGGAAGGCGAAGCCGCCATCTGCGGCCACAGCATCTATGACGACCCCTTGGCCGTCCGCCGCGAAATAGGCTACCTGCCCGAGCACAACCCGCTATACCTCGAAATGTACGTCCGCGAGTTCCTCCAGTTCGCCGCGGGCATACAGGGGGTGAAAAACACCAAGGAGAAAGCCGAAGAAATGATTGAACTGGTAGGCCTCGCGCCCGAATGCAACAAACGCATCGCCCAGCTGTCAAAGGGCTACCGCCAGCGGGTGGGCCTCGCTCAGGCACTCATTCACGACCCGAAGGTGCTCATTCTCGACGAACCCACTACGGGTCTCGACCCCAACCAGCTGGAAGAGATTCGATCCGTCATACGCAACGCCGGCAAGGACAAGGTGGTGCTGCTCTCCACCCACATCATGCAGGAAGTGGAAGCCATGTGCACCCGCGCCATCATCATCAACCACGGCCGCATTGTCTCCGACGACCCAATGGCCCACATCACCTCGCAGCAACTCACAGAGAAGTTCCACCAAGTGACGGCATAACCCCTCAGATTATTCCACCCAAATACACAGAAACCCCATCATGAATAGACAAGAGCTCATATCCCTCATCCGCCAACGCCAGTCGTTCCTCTGCGTGGGCCTCGATGTCGATAAGAAGAAGATGCCCGCCCACCTGGCCGAAGCCGAAGACGGCGTTTTCCTGTTCAACAAGGCCATCATCGATGCGACCATCGACTACACCGTGGCCTACAAGCCCAATCTGGCCTTCTACGAAGCCATGGGCATCGAAGGCCTCGTGCAGCTGAAGAAGACGATGGACTACCTCCACAGCATAGACAAGCCGGCCTTCACCATTGCCGACGCCAAGCGAGGCGACATCGGCAACACCTCGCAGCAGTACGCCAAAGCCTTCCTCGACCCCGCAGGAGACTTCAACTTCGACGCGCTGACCATAGCCCCCTATATGGGCGCCGACTCGGTGCAGCCGTTCACGGTTTTCGACAACAAATGGGTCATCCTGCTGGCCCTCACTTCCAACAAAGGTGCATTCGACTTCCAGTTCCTCCCCGTCGAGGGCGATAAGAAACTCTTCGAGAAAGTGCTGGATACCTCCAAGCAGTGGGGCAATAAGGAGAACATGATGTATGTGGTTGGCGCCACCAAGGCCGATATGCTGACGCAGGTGCGAGCCATTGTGCCGGACAGTTTCCTGCTGGTGCCGGGCGTGGGTGCCCAGGGCGGAAGCCTCGAAGAGGTCTGCCGCTACGGCCTCACCCGCGACTGCGGCCTCCTCGTGAACTCGTCGCGAGGCATCATCTACGCCTCAAACGGTCCCGACTTTGCCGAGCGTGCCGCCGAGGAAGCCAGCAAACTGCAGCAGCAGATGGCCGCCGCCTTGCAACAATAACGCCAAACTCCCAGCTATGCGAAACAATATCTCCCCCGAAGAAATACTCCAGCGCAAACACAAGGTCAACAGCGTCACGCTGAAAGTCCTTTTGGTCATGAGTTTCATCGATACCGGACTCTACCTCATCTCCGAGCTGATGAGCGGCATAATGCTGCCCTGGATGACCGAATACACCGAAGCCCACCCCGAGCTGCTGCCCGACCAGTGGGGCATTCTCCTTGAACGGGCGCTCTCCATACCGCAGTGGTATTATCTCCTCTGCGCCGTCCTCGACGCGGCCTCCTTCGCCGGTCTGGTGCTGATGTGGCACTTGCGCAAGAACGGATTCCACTGCTACGCCCTCGCCAAACTGCTGCTCATGCTCATGCCCATGCTGTTCCTCGGCCGCTCTTTCGTGGGTGTCGGCAACATCATGATTGGCGTGTTCTTCATCGCCTACTACTTCTTCCTGATGAAATCCCTCGGCACCTTCGACCCCAAATCAGTGCAGCCCGACACAACGGACACTCAGTCCACAGAGGATACCTCCGACAGCACCGAGGCTGACGACTAAGGCCTAACCACCACCACCCTATAGGTCAAAGGGAAGAGGCTTCCCGCCCTCTCTTGACACACTTTTCGACCAATACCCCGCATTGTCTTTCATGCGGGGTACTGTCTTTTTTGAACTTATCTCGCTCATCCCAAGGAACTAACACCGTCATCTATACGGGAAACAGCACCCACTAAATGGTCTAAAAACACAATTACGCGGTTAACTTCCTGCTGTCGTGCGATGGAAAGCTCTGCCCCATCGAAGTCAAGTCCTCGGGGTACGGCACTCACAAGTCGTTGGACGAGTTCTGCCGCAAGTACTCAGACAAAGTGGACGCACAGTATCTGATTTACACGAAAGACCTCAGACAGAACGAACAAACGCTGCTCGTGCCGGCCTACATGACGGGGCTTCTGTAGGGACAACCCAAACCCGCGGAAGTTGTTCGCCCCCCTGCCGAGGAACTACAAATTAGTAGTCACCCTCCTCCCCCAGCCCCAATAAGGCTCCAACTGGTCACCTGACGGCAACCGTCATATTCACAGCATCGTTTGCAGGTCTCCTCAATTGTCCGCAATGCGGGCTTTGAGGGCTCGGATACGGTTGGCAGAGGCGTGGATGGCCTCAGCGGAGACTTCGCCCGAACTCACTAACTGGCAGATGTACTCGACTACCTGTGGCACCATGTCGGGATTATAAGAGGCTCCGTTGTTGGAGAGGCAGAGCAGGTCGCAGCCGGCAAGGAGGGCCAGCCGCACCGCCTCGTTGAAGCCATAGTGCTTGGTGATGGCGCCCATGGCGAGGTCGTCGGTAACCACCACCCCCTCGAATCCCAATTCCTGCCGCAGCTTTTGCCCGACGACAACGGGCGAGAGCGAGGCGGGCAGGGTGTCGAAATTGCTGTTGATGACATGGGCGACCATCACCATATCGACCGCCCCTTGTGAGATGAGCGTGCGATAGGGTTCCAATTCGTCTTCCTGCCATGTCGCTGTCACATCGACAAGGCCGGCATGGGTGTCGCCTCTGGCGCTGCCGTGTCCAGGGAAATGCTTGAGGCAGGAGCACACGCCATGTTCGTGCTGCACGTCCAACCACACGGCGGCGCAGGCCGCCACCTGTTTGGGGTCTTTGGAGAAACTGCGGCCCATCTTGCCGATCACGGGGCAGAAAGGGTTGACATCCACATCGACACAGGGGGCGAAGTTGAGGTTGATGCCCGCCTCCTGCAACTCTGCCGCCACCACTTGGGCGTTGCGTTTGACCGACTCCATGCCCTCCTCGGCCGAGGCCTTGGCGGAGAGCGTGGCGGGGAATCCGTCGCGCACCCGCAGCCGGGCCACGTTGCCCCCTTCTTGGTCGACGCCTATCAGCAGCCGGCCGCCGCCCACCTTCTGCAAGTCGAAGCAGAGGTTCTTCAGCTGCTTAGGAGAAGAGATATTGCGGTGGCGGGTGCCGGTGGGAGCATCGTATTCAAACAAGATGACGCTGCCCACGTGATAATCCCTAATGTCGCGGGCGATGGGGCTGTCTTCGCCGAAGGTCTGGCCGCGGAAGCCCACCAGCAGCATTTCGCCGATGTCGCGGCGCAGCTGGTTGGCATCCTCGCCTACTGTCGAGACCGGCGTCTGGCCGCAAGCCGAAAAAGCGAGCAAAAAAAGAATCAGAAAGAACGAGGTGTGTCTCATGGTTCAGACGAATGGTATTCGGTTAACGATAGAGCGTCCCAGCGTGATTTCGTCGGCATATTCCAAGTTGTCCCCCAAGGGAACGCCGCAGGCAATAACCGACACCTTCACGCCGAGAGGCTTGAGCTGCTTGTTGAGATAATAATTGGTGGTGTCGCCCTCCATGGTGGTGGGCAGGGCAAGGATGACCTCCTCGACTGGTGCCGGGATGCCCTGCTGCACCCTGTTGAGGAGCGTGCCTATATTCAAGTCTCGAATGCCGACTCCCTCGATGGGCGAAATCACGCCGCCCAACACATGGTAGAGTCCGCGATACTGCTGCGTGTTCTCTACGGCCATCACATCCTTCACGTTCTCAACCACACAGATGGTGTTCTGCACCCGCTTGGGGCTGCTGCAGATGGGGCAGAGGTCGCCGTCGCTCACGCAGTGGCAGAGGGAGCAGTAGTGGATGTCGGTGGCAAGTCGGTGGATGGACTCGGCCATGCGTGCCACCTCGTCGGGCGGCTCTTTGAGCAGGTGCAGGGCCATACGCAGCGCGGTCCTGCGCCCCACGCCGGGCAGCGACGCCAACGCCTCCACCGCCTGCGCCAATGTAGTTGAGGGGAGATCCATCCGTTTTCTTGTTTTGAAAGTGCAAAAGTACGAAAAAAAATCGTACTTTTGCATTTTCTAACCATGAAACAGATAACCGACTTCACCATCATCCGGCGGCAGCAGTTGGGCGAGAGTTACTTCTCGCTGACGCTGCGCCACCCGGGGCTGCTGCCACCCATCGCAGCGGGACAGTTTGTGGAGGTCGAGGTGTGCAACAGCCGCGAGGTGCTGCTCCGCCGCCCCATCTCTATCCACGACGTAGATAGCCAAAATCAGACCCTCTCGCTGCTCATTCAGACCGTAGGCAAAGGCACCCGCCGGCTGGCCGACCTTCGCGAGGGCGACACCCTCAACCTGGTCTATCCGCTCGGCCGCGGCTTTGCCGTGGCGGGCGCCAACCCCCTGTTGGTAGGGGGCGGCGCAGGCATCGCACCCCTGCTCTACCTTGCCAAATGCTACCGCGAAAAAGGAATCCGCCCCACCATTCTCCTCGGCGGCCGCACCGAGGCGCTCATCCCCGTCCGCGAGGAATTTGAAGCCATAGGCGCCACGGGCTGCGCCACCGAAGACGGCAGCCTCGGAGAGAAAGGTCTCGTCACTCAGCACAGCCTCTTCAACCTCGGCTACGACCACATCTGCACCTGCGGTCCCACACCCATGATGAAGGCCGTCGGCCGGCACGCCTTGGCAAAAGGCATCCCCTGCGAGGTGTCGTTAGAAAACATGATGGCCTGCGGCATCGGCGCCTGCCTCTGCTGCGTCACCGACACCGACCAAGGCCACAAATGCGTGTGCAAAGAGGGGCCCGTCTTCGACGTGGCCCGCCTCACCAAATGGCTCTCCATCTAACACCAAGGCTATGGCAAACTTATCTACCCGCATCCACAACCTCACGCTGAAAAACCCCGTTCTGACCGCCTCCGGCACCTTCGGTTACGGCGAGGAGTTCGCCGACTTCATCGACCTCGCCCAACTCGGCGGCATCATCGTGAAAGGCACCACCGGCGAGAAACGCCAGGGCAACCCCTACCCGCGCATGGCCGAAACCCCGGCCGGAATGCTCAACGCCGTAGGCCTCCAAAACATCGGTGTGGAGGCGTTCTGCAGCGAGGTGTATCCCCGCATCAAGGAATTGGACACCAACATCATGGTCAATGTCAGCGGCAGCTCTATCGAGGAGTACTGCCGGGTGGCCGAGGCCATCGACTCGTTGGAGCGAATCCCGGCCATCGAACTGAACATCAGCTGCCCCAACGTCAAGAAAGGGGGCATGGGCTTCGGCACCAATCCCGACATGGCGGCCCAGGTGGTGAATGCCGTCCGCCGGGTGTATCACAAGACCCTCATTGTAAAGCTTACGCCCAATGTCACCAGCGTGGTGGACATCGCCAAGGCCGTCGAACAGGCGGGTGCCGACAGCGTGTCGCTCATCAACACCCTCCTCGGCATGGCCATCGACGTGGAGCGTCAGCGCCCCTGCCTCAGCACCATCACCGGCGGCCTCAGCGGTCCCTGCGTCAAGCCCGTGGCGGTACGCATGGTGTGGCAGGTGGCCCACGCGGTGCAGATTCCAGTCATCGGCCTCGGCGGCATCACTACGGCAGCCGACGCCCTGGAGTTCCTCATGGCGGGAGCCAAAGCCGTAGAGGTTGGAACCGCCAACTTCATAGACCCCGCCGTCACCGTCAAGATTATCGACGGCCTCCAAGACTACTGCCTCCGCCACCATATCGACGACATCAACGACATCATCGGCATAATATGATTCTGATTGCCGACAGCGGAAGTTCCAAGACCCACTGGGCCTGCGTAGCCCCCGACGGAGTGCGGGAGACGGTGACCCAAGGGCTGAATCCCCATTTCAGCACAGACGAAGCGTTTGAAAAGGCCTTCCGCTCGGTGAAAAAGCTGCTCCCTCCCGAGGGGCAATCCCAGCCAACCATCTGGTTCTATGGTGCTGGCTGCGGAACAGCTGCCTCCGTCAACCGGGTGAAGTCGCTGATAGAGGCCTCCTTCACCGGGGCCTCCGCCCAAGTGGCGGGCGACCTGATAGGCGCCTGCCGGGCCAGCTGCGGAAGCGAGCCGGGACTGGTGGGCATACTGGGGACAGGCAGCAATATGTGCTATTACGACGGCCGGGGCATTGCCCGCAAAAGAGTCTCCACGGGCTATGTGCTGGGCGACGAGGGGTCGGGCAACCACATAGGCCGTCGGCTGCTGAAAGATTACCTTGAGGAGCGAATGCCCGAAGAGATAAGTACCTTGTTCCATGACTCCTACCCCATCAGCACAGACGAGATGCTCGACCGCCTCTACCACCACCCCAACCCCAACCGCTTCCTCGCCTCGTTTGCACCCTTTGCCGCCTGTCGGCAGGACCACCCCTACATCCAAAGGCTCCTGAACGACTGCTTCGATGACTTTTTCCAGCAGACCGACTACTACAGCGACCTCATGCCGTTGGCGCTGCACTTGGTGGGCGGACTCGTTGCCAACTATTCCGGCACGCTGCAACAGGCAGCGGGGCGGCACGGCATCACCCTCGCACCCATGATACAGGACCCCATCCCCGGACTCATACAGTTCCACAGCCGATGAGGTTTTTTCTCGCACAGGGCAATAACGGAACCATTTCGCCGTTAGAATGCCGTCATTTTTCAAACAACGACGTTTAATTAATCTCAATACCACAATGGATCTTTCAAACATTTTAGCAATCTCTGGAAAGCCCAACCTGCACGAACTGGTCTCCCGCACCAAGTCTGGGGCCATCGTCAAAGACCTTGTCACCAATGCCAAATCACCTGTGTTCTCTTCGGACAACATCAGCCAGCTGAGCGAAATTCGTATGTTTACCACCGAGAACGAAAAGCCGCTCGAAGAGGTGATGGAGAACGCCTACGGAGTGTTTGAAGCCAAGCCCACAGAATTTGACCCCAAGAAAGCCGACAGCGCCCTTCTGTTTGAAATGCTGGGCAAGGTGCTTCCCAACTACGACACCGAGCGCGTCCACGCTTCCGATGCCAAGAAGCTATTCGTTTGGTACAATATCCTTCTCGCAGCCGGCAAGCTGACACCCGCCCCTGCCGAGGAGAAGGAAGGCGCCGCCGAAGAACCCGCCGGCGAAGAGCCCAAGAAAGCCGCCCCCAAGAAGGCTGCCGCCCCCAAGAAGGCTGCTGCGCCCAAGGCTCCCGCCGCTCCCAAGGCCACCACTCAGGCCAAAGCCGCACCCAAACGCACCACCACCGCCAAAAAAGCCATTTGAGCAGTGAACGGTGAACGGGGGACAGTGAACGGTGAACAGTGAACGGTGGACAGTCAAATAGTTCTCCCCCCTATTGTCAATTCACAATCTCACGATTCACAATTTACAATTCACAATCCCACAATCTCTCAATTCACAATTCACTATCTCACAATTCACAATTTCACAAT
>DCJB01000054.1 GCA_002317325.1 Bacteroidales bacterium UBA1711 | reverse complement strand
CTGACATCAGGCTCCCTTTCTTTTTCATGCCCCCCCCGCCGCCGCCCTCCCCGGCATTCCCGGACTCTCCGGTCTTTCCGGCTTTTCCGTCCTCCCCCAGTCTCTCCATCCCCCCCGTCCTCTCCGTCCTCTCCGCCCCCCCCGTCCCTCCCCTCGGTCTTTTCTTTTCTCGCCCGTTGTCTATGTGAGTTTTATTTCGTACCTTTGCAGCATGAATGCTTTAGATTATTTCAGCCTCTTCGAGAAGCAAATCTCTCAGTATCACATCGCAGACTCTGTAACCGATCCTTCTCGCAATCCGTTTTCTCCTGATACTTTTGAATTTCTCCTTTGGGAAAAGAGCTATATCGACACCGTTCAGTGGCATTTGGAGGATTTGATTCGCCCGGATGATGTGGACCCGGTCGAAGCATTGAGGTTGAAACGCTGGATTGACAGGTCGAACCAGAACCGCACCGACTTGGTGGAGCGTATTGATGACTTTTTTCTTGCTCGGTTTAAGGATGTGAAGCCCCATCCGAATGCCTCGATTAATACGGAGACTCCGGCTTGGGCAATTGACCGCCTCTCCATCTTGGCACTGAAACTCTACCATTTTGGTATCGAGGTGGAACGCAAGGATGCTTCGGCGGAACATCATGAGAAGTGCTTGGCTAAGTATAACACCTTGCTCGCACAAAAATCTGATTTATGCCAGGCTATTGACACTTTGCTCTCAGATTTGTCCGCTGGCAGAAAGGTTATGAAGCTCTACCGGCAGATGAAGATGTACAATGACCCTTCGCTCAATCCAATGCTCTATAAGAAGTGATGTCTTGAAGTACAGTAGAACTGTTCTTGTTGTCCGCTTGTCGGCGTTGGGTGATGTCGCAATTTTGCAGCCTGTGCTCAGGTGTTGGTCACTTGCCAACCCCCGTGTCTGTTTCGTCTTGGCTGCCCCTCCGCTGCTCGAACCCCTCTTCAAGGGGTTGTCGAATGTGCAGTTCGCACCTACTAATAAAAGGCAGTCCTCGGCTGCCCTGTTTTCTGCGCTGCGGGTGTACAATCCTGATGTGGTTGCCGATATGCACCATGTGAACCGTGTAATCGGCATGAATTGGCTCTTCCGCCTTCACGGTGTCCCGGTACATTCGATAAACAAACGTACTGTCAAGGCGAAGCCTTCTTGGGCTCGTTATAATGATGTATTGGTGAAGTGTGGCCTGACGCTGACCAATCCAGCCAAGTCTCAGCCCTCGCTGCAGGCGCTCTCTTCGGATTATCTCGTGCCTAAGAAGGCCTCGAATGGGACGTTGCGTATCGGTGTTGCTCCTTTCGCTCAGCATAGAGGGAAGATTTGGCCGCTGCACCTGATGGAGTCTCTTGTGGAGAGGCTGGCGCAATACCCCAATGTGGAGGTGTTTCTTTACGGGGGTAGGGGAGAGGCCGCCGTGTTGGAGGAGTGGAGCGGCCGCATCCCCCGTGTCGCCTCTCTCGCAGGGGGGGGTGGTTTTGCCGAGGAGTTGAACCATATCAAGTCGCTCGCGCTGATGATTAGCATGGATTCGGCCAATATGCACTTCGCTTCGTGTCTCGGTGTGCCCGTGGTCAGTATTTGGGGCGCCACCCACCCCGACAGGGGCTTCTATGGCTGGCGGCAGAACCCCGTCTGGGCTGTGCAGAAGGTTATGGACTGCCGCCCTTGTTCAAAGTATGGGAACAAGGCGTGCAAGTACGGCGACTACCCCTGCTTGTGTCGGATTTCGGTAGAGGATGTGTTGGAGAAGGTGCGCCTCGTCATACCGTTGGCAGCTGAATTGTGAAGACTGAGCCTTTGCCCAGTTCGCTTTCGATGGTGATTTTTCCGCTGTGCAAGGCGACGACTTGCGACACGTAATTCAGCCCGATTCCAAATCCTTTGATGTTGTGAACGTTTCCAGTGGAGACACGGTAGAACTTCTCGAAGATGTGGACTTGGTCATCTTTGGCAATGCCGATTCCGTGGTCTTCGATTTTCAGGACGACAAAGCCGCTTTTTTGCTGGGTGCTGATGTCGATGAGGAGCTCGTCTTCGGAGTATTTGATGGCGTTGTCAATGAGGTTGTGGATTGCGTTTGAGAGGTGCATCTCGTCCGCATAGAGGGTGTCGGTGATTGGCTGCAGGTTGAGGTTGATTGTCCCGTGGCGGTTGGCCAGCGTCAGGCTGAAACTGCGCGCGGCGTTCTGTATGATTTGGTTGAGGTCAACTTCTTTGGGCGATATGGTGAACCGCTTGCTTGCCATCTTCGCACTCTGGAGGAGCGTCTCAATGAGAACGAGCATTTTTCGGTTCTCTTCGCTGATGATGTTCAGGGAGTTGCGGCGTGTGTCGGCATCGTTGGCTATCGTTTCGTCTTTGAGCATCTCGCACGCCAAGCCAACTGTGGCGAGCGGCGTTTTGATTTCGTGCGTCATGTTGTTGATGAAGTCGGTCTTCATCTCGTCCAGTTTCTTCTGGCTCCAAATGGTTCGGATGGAGAAGACGAAGAGTATGGCGATGATGACGATGAGGCAGACGCTTATCAGTGTGTAGGGATTGGTGTTGTTGGTGAGGAGGTTGGGCGAGGTGGGAAAGGCGAGTAGTATGTAGAGGTTGTTGTTCACCGAGATTCCGTTTGGCTGGAAGGAGTATTTGAATGCGGTGTTGGTCAGTTTGTCCGA
The DNA here is from genome assembly GCA_002317325.1 of Bacteroidales bacterium UBA1711. GTDB lineage: Bacteria > Bacteroidota > Bacteroidia > Bacteroidales > P3 > Colimorpha. Next base: position 24,440 of record DCJB01000054.1, on the reverse strand, counting down.
GTCGGACGGATTGCTGCAATAGAGCAGCGTGTCTCGGTCGCATTGGAGTACCCCGATGGTGGGGTGGAGGTCTTCTCCGCAGTTGATGATGAGCTCTTCGCGAATGAGGGAGTCTAAGAGCGGGTAGTTGAGTTTGGAGGCATCGATGACGTGTTCAAATGTGGCTTGCGAGTGTCCTCGATTCCGGCCCGACACGCTGTTGAGCAGACGGTTCCGGGCGTTGAGGAGTGTGTTGTATTGGTCTATGATGCCTTTCTCTCGCTCGTATAGGCTGTATCCCGGGCGGGCGAATGCGCTGTCTTGTGTCGAAATGCCGAAATCAATTCGCCGCTCGTCATAGAAGAGGTCGCTGTTGTCGCGGATGAGGTTCTGCATTTTCTCGTTCAGCTCATCTACACGGCGATGGCGGAGGAGGTAGTAGCGCTCTTTGTTGGTGACGTACTCCTCTATTTTCATCTGGTCGAGTTGGGCGCACACGTTCTCAACAGAACTGCACACGTTGATGTTGAACAGGTTGTTGCTGATGGTCGCAGTCTTGCGGGTCTGCACCACTTGGATGATTACCAGGCTGATGGCCGAGAGGGAGAACAGGGTGGCCAATAGGACGAGAAAGCGGAGCTTCATTGGTACTGGGTTTTCACCGTTAACGGAGGGGAAGAAAAAAAAGTATCCATTCCCGAAAAAATGCGTATCTTTGCACTGAAGAAGAATTTGTAGCAGTTGCTCTAATATAGGTGATTTCCACTATGAAAGTTGGCATTATACTGGCAATGGACATTGAGTACCGCAGGATGGCCTCGCTCTTGGACGGCAAGTCGGAGGGACGGATTGGCGGCCATGAGGTCGTCCTCTGGCGCTGCGGGATAGGGAAGGTGAACGCCGCTGTCGGCACTATGGAGCTGATAGGGCAGCACCGGCCCGACTGCATCGTCAGTTCGGGTCTGGCCGGCGGTATCGACGCCCGGCTTCGCCCGTTGGACATCGTAGTGGGACTGCAGACGGTCTATCACGATTTGTGGTGCGGCATGGGGTGCGAGTATGGACAGGTGCAGGGGCTCCCCCCCAGGTTCGAGGCCTCGCCCGTTTTGTTGAAGGCGGCACTCGACGCAAGAAGCCTGTCCGGCCTGAAATTGGTGGAGGGCCTTATCTGTACGGGCGACCAATTTATCACCAACCAAGAGTCGCTGCGGGCTATTAAGGAACGGTTCCCCGAGGCGCTGGCCTGCGAAATGGAGTCTGCCGCCATCGCCCAAACCTGTCTGCTGAAGAATGTCCCGTTCCTCAGCATCCGCATTGTTAGCGACACTCCGGGCAGCACCGACAACCACCAGCAGCAGTGGGACGACTTCCTCGCCTCGATGGGCGACCACTCGTTCCGCTTCATGGAGAGCTTTTTGTCTAATCTTCCAAACTGATAGACGTGAATAAGATACCCAGTTTTACGATTGACCACACCCGGCTCCTTCGAGGCATCTATGTGTCGCGTAAGGACAACGTGGGCGGCGACGTGGTGACGACTTTCGACATCAGAATGAAGGAGCCTAACCGCGAACCTGTATTGGGTCAGGGCGCCATCCATACTATTGAGCATCTCGCGGCCACCTACCTGCGCAACGACCCCGAATGGGCCGACCGCATTGTGTATTGGGGCCCTATGGGCTGCCTCACGGGCAACTACCTCCTGCTCCGCGGCGACTGGAAACCCTCCGACATCCTGGATCTGATGAAGCGCACTTTCCGCTTCGTGGCCGATTTTGAGGGCGAAATCCCCGGTGCAGCACCTATGGACTGCGGCAACTACCTCCTCCACGACCTCCCCATGGCAAAATGGGAGTCGGCCAAGTACCTGCACGAAGTGCTTGAACAGATGAACGTTGCCAATATGATATATCCCTGCTGACAGCAGAAAGGAAAAAAAAATTAAAAAAAATCTGTTTTCATGCAATAAGGCGTGCAAACCTGAGTTATCTAATAGACTTTTTTAATGAGGCCCCGTAGTTCAGCTGAATAGAACGTCGGATTCCGGTTCCGAAAGTCGTGGGTTTGAATCCCGCCGGGGTCACAAAAACTTCAAGTGTGAAGCACTTTCCAGTTTTCCCAAACAGAGAGAGACCTGCCAGCCAATTGGTGGGACTCTCTTTTTTTGTCCTGTTCGGTTTTATCTTTGCCGTGGGACTAAGGTTGCTGTTTCCCGGCACGGAGCCGGACAGCCCAGCCGCCATCCGCGCCACCTTGGTGTATGAGGGCTTGTCGCAACTCCTGCTCTTCATGCTGCCGGCTCTCTTTTTTGCCCGCATTTTTCATGGGTCGGCGTGTGCTTTCTTCAAGACCAGCCTGTCTGCAACACGTTGCATTGTCTGTTTGGCGGCTGTGTGTGCAGTGCTGCTTTTTCTGCCAGCTAACGACTGGATTTCTGAGTGGAATCTCCGATGGGACTATGGGGCCATGGACGCAAAAATTCGGAGTGTGTCCTATGAGTCTCGTGCGGCGACGGAACGGCTTTTCGCCCTCTCCTCTATGTGGGATTTGGGGTTGCAGTTGCTTGTTGCGGCCTTGATTCCGGCATTCTGCGAGGAGTTCTTCTTCCGAGGTGCTGTGCAGCAACTGCTTGGACGCATGATTGGGAACGTTCACATGGCTGTGGTCGCAACGGCATTGGTGTTCTCGTTGGCACATGGCGACTTGCTCGGCCTGTTGCCACGCTTCGTTTTGGGTCTGCTTCTCGGCTACCTCTTCCTCTTTTCGGGGTCGATTTGGGTGAGTGTGTGCGCCCACTTTTTTAACAATGCCTTGGTGGTAGTGGCTTACTTTTTGTATCATCGCGGCGTGTCACACCTCAACCCCGCTGACCCTTTGCTCCTCCCCTGGACTGTTGTTGTCCCTTGCCTTCTTTCCGCAGGTCTTCTTTTGGCTGTTTACCTCGTTGCCCCCTATCGGCAGGGTGGGTCACGGTAGCAGGAGAACAGTTGGCGTGCGTTCAGTGTGCAGCACTCTTTTAGTCGAAAATGGCGTTCTGTCGCTTTGAAAAGATGGTGAAATGATGACAGATTATTTGTCGGATAGTCAATTTGTTTATTCTTTATTGATGTTGTAATGAACAGTGTTTTAATTGTTTGGTGTATTTTCTGAGATAGAGTCCTCTGAGTGAATGAAAAAATGTTTTTCTATGTCATTTTTTTTGTGTAATTTTGCACTCCGATTTCGGTTCGGGATATGCAAAACCCCGCCGTTATTTGGAAAGAAGATAATAACTCAAAAATAGAAAATATACATTATGACTAAGGCAGAAATTGTTGCTCAAATTGCACAAAAGACTGGCATTGAAAAGGTCGCTATTCAGGCTACCGTCGAGGAATTTATGACCGTTGTGAAGGATTCTCTCGCCGAGGGTGAGAATGTGTACCTCCGTGGTTTTGGTAGCTTCATCATCAAGAAGCGCGCTGAAAAGACCGGTCGTAACATTTCCAAGAACACTACCATTATCATCCCCGCACATAACATCCCCTCCTTCAAGCCTGCCAAGACTTTTATCAGTGATGTGAAGAAAAGCGTAAAGTAATAACAAACAAATACTCTTTTTGCCATGCCTAACGGAAAAAAGCACAAGAGACATAAAATGTCCACGCACAAGCGTAAAAAACGCTTGCGCAAGAATAGACATAAAAAGAAGTAACCTGCTTCTTTGAGTCTAAAAACAATCTAACACTAAAACAAATTACACAACGGCGAATGCTCGCCTTCTTGTGTAATTTGTTTTTTTTTGAGAACCGAAGAGCCTTCGATGTGCAAGACTCGGCAGGTTCTGTCGGCGAAAGCCGTCGGTTATGAGTTGCTGTGGCTGTGTGTTGGGATTCTGTGAATGGTGTTGGTTTCGCGACACGCAGCACAGTTGTTACATTGGGGTAGAATAGATATTTATGAACAAAGAATTAGTCATTTCGTCGTCAGAGAAGGAAGTACAGTTGGCTTTGTTGGAAGACAAGCAGCTGGTGGAACTTCACAAAGAAAAGTCGGGAAACCGCGTCCAAGTGGGCGATATTTATATCGGGAGGGTGAAGAAGATTATGTCCGGGCTCAACGCCGCCTTTGTGGAGGTGGACGGTGAGAAGGACGGTTTTATGCACTACTTGGATTTGGGTCCCAATTATGGTTCGGTGTCGAAGTATGTGAAGCTGGCCATGAATGGAGACCCGTCTGTCAAGACGCTCAACGGGTTCAAGACCGAGCCCATTCTCGAAAAGAACGGTAATTTGTCAAATGTGTTGAAGGTGGGGCAGATGGTGCTGGCCCAGGTGACCAAGGAACCTATCTCGACTAAGGGTCCTAAGCTCTCGGGCGACATCTCTTTTGCTGGTCGTTACCTGGTGCTGACGCCTTTCGTTTCCCGTATCTCTATTTCGCAGAAAATCAAGGGAAGCGAAGAACGCGGCCGCTTGCGCAGACTGTTGCAGAGCATTAAGCCCGAAGGCTTCGGCGTGATTGTTCGCACTATCGCCGAGGGCAAGGGCGTGGCCGAGTTGGACGCTGATTTGCGCTATCTGTTGTCGCAGTGGGAACTGCTGACTGAGGGACTGAAGCACGTCACCAGTTCTCAGAAACTGGTTTCGGAACTCAACGCCACTTCCGCGCTGCTGCGCGACGTGCTGACCGACGATTTTAACACCATCTACGTCGATGACGAGTTCATCTACAACGAGGTGCGGCAGTATATCGCCACTATCGCCCCAGCCAAGGTTGACATTGTGCGGCATTACAAGATGGAGACTCCCATCTTTGAGCAGTTCGGCGTGCTGCGCGACATACGACGGGCCTTCGGCAAGATTGTCACCATCCGCTCTGGGGTCTATCTGTATATCGAACACACCGAGGCCATGCACGTCATCGACGTGAACAGCGGAAATCACATCAAATCGGGCAGCGGGCAGGAGGATACTGCCCTGCAGGTGAATATTGAGTCGGCCAAAGAGATTGCTCGCCAGCTGCGGCTGCGTGATATGGGGGGAATTGTAATCGTCGATTTCGTGGATATGCAGAAGGCTGAGCACAGGAAGCAGCTCTTCGACTTTATGACCGAGGAGATGTCCCACGACAAGGCTCGCCATACTATACTGCCTCTGAGCAAGTTCGGCCTGATGCAGATAACCCGGCAGCGGGTGCGTCCGGCAGTGGAGGTGGACGTGCAGGAGAAGTGTCCCTTCTGCGACGGCACGGGCACTATCAAGTCAAGTCTCGTGGTGGTGGATGAAATCGAGTCTAACCTCCGCTACCTCTGTTCTTCGCAGAACGAGAAGCGGCTGCAGATTGTCGTTCACCCATACGTTTATGCTTACTTGACTAAGGGGTTGAGGAGCGTGCGGCTCAAGTGGATGCTCAAGTATCGGCTCCGTATCGGGGTGAAGCCCTCCGAAAGTTATGGGCTGCTGGACTATAAGTTCTTCAATGCGTCAGGCGACGAAATATCTATGTAGGTGATGGGTAGGAAGGCGCCGGCGTTGGCTGTATTGTTCTGCATCCTTCTATCCTGTCTCGGCTCGGCGAGAGGGCAGGGGATTGACGTGTCGAAGTTCCAAGGCAAGATCTGTTGGTCGAAGGTGGCCAAAGCGGGGGGTATCAAGTTCGCCTATATCCGCGCCACCGAGGGAACTTCGATTAAGGATCCTTTCTACAACGTCAATATCGACTCGGCTCGCCGTGCGGGTATCTTGGTCGGGAGTTATCATGTCTATAGCAGCAAGACCTCGGCCTACGACCAGTTCGCCAACTTCAAAAGCCGCGTCTCTAAGAAGAAGCAGGATCTCGTCCCTGTCCTTGACATTGAGGGCAACCACAGCGGGCGGCTGAAGATGGATAGGGTGGATAAACTGCTGGAACTATTGGAGAAAGAATACGGTGCCAAGCCGATGATTTACACCAGCGAGACGCTCTTCAAATTGCATTTCTCGGGCAAGAAATACAGCGCCTACCCGGTCTTTATTGCCCGTTATAAGGGAACGCCGGCTGTCCGCTACACCTTGTGGCAGCACTCGTCGCGGGGGTCGGTATCGGGCATCAGCAGCCGCGTGGACTTGGACAAGTTCCACCCCAACCACAGCATTTACGACATCTATATGCCCCGCCTCCGCAAGAAGAAGGAGACCGTCGCCGACACGCTGGCTAAGAAAGACAGCGTGGCCGCCGACACCGTCAAACCCCAAAAATAACCTCCCTGCGAGGTTCGACCGCCGCCCGCCCTTTCGGTTCCGAATGGGCGGGCGGTTTTTTTATGGACAAAAAAAACGTAAATTGCAAAAAAATCATTATCTTTGCAAGTCTTAAAGAATGCAGAGCCACGACGGCCCGGGAGGGTTCGATTGGCTGCTGTGTTTTGGCACATAGGTAATTATATAAAATAAATAGAAGAAATGCAAGAAAGTAAACTGGGTCTCGATTTTCAAAAAGTTGAGCACGCACGCGGCGTGGCGAAGAGAATTGCCGGCCAGGTGCAGGATTTTGTTGACAACTATACCACTGTTGCTGTTGAACGTACCATCTGCCGACTCCTCGGCATCGACGGTATCGACGAGAACGAGGTTCCGCTGCCCAACGTGGTGGTTGACGATTTGAAAAGCAAGGGCCTGCTTGGTCAGGGCATTTGTGCCTACGTGGGCAATGCCGTGCTGGAACTGGGCAAGACTCCCCAAGAGGTGGCCGAGGCCGTCAGCAAGGGCCAGGTTGACCTCTCCCGTCTGCCTATGCACCCCGCTGCCGAAATTCAGGCAGCCCTCCAGCCTTACATCGACTCCAACGTGGCACGCATCCGCGCCCGCCGTCAGCGTCGCGAGGAGTATATCAACACTATCGGCGAGGGAAGCAAGCCCTACCTCTATATAATCGTGGCCACCGGCAACATCTATGAGGACGTAATCCAAGCCCAGGCCGGCGCCCGTCAGGGTGCCGACATTATCGCCGTCATCCGCACCACGGGGCAGAGCCTCCTCGACTATGTGCCCTACGGCGCCACCACCGAGGGGTTCGGCGGCACTTTCGCCACCCAGGAAAATTTCCGTATCATGCGTAAGGCCCTCGACGAAGTGGGCGAGGAAGTGGGCCGCTATATCCGCCTCTGCAACTACTGCTCCGGCCTCTGTATGCCCGAGATTGCCGCCATGGGCGCCCTCGAAGGCCTCGATGTTATGCTGAACGACGCCCTCTACGGCATCCTGTTCCGCGACATCAATATGCAGCGCACTCTCATCGACCAGTACTTCAGCCGCATTATCAATGGCTTCGCCGGCATTATCATCAACACGGGCGAAGACAATTACCTCACCACCGCCGACGCATACGATGAGGCGCACACCGTCCTCGCTTCCGACTTCATCAACGAGCAGCTGGCTTTCGCAGCCGGACTTCCCGAAGGGCAGATGGGCCTCGGCCACGCTTTCGAGATGGACCCCCAGCTCGAGAACGGCTTCCTCTACGAACTGGCACAGGCTCAGATGTTGCGCGAAATATTCCCCAACGCACCCCTCAAATATATGCCTCCAACCAAGTTCATGACCGGCAACATCTTCCGCGGACATATCCAGGACGCGCTGTTCAACATCATCGGCCAGTGGACCAACCAGGGCCTCCAGCTGCTCGGTATGCCCACCGAGGCCATCCACACCCCCTTCATGAGCGACCGCTACCTCTCCATCGAGAATGCCAAATATATCTTCAATAACATGAAGAACATCGGCGACGAGGTTGAGTTCAAGGCCGACGGCATTGTCCGCAACCGTGCCAAGAAAGTCCTCGACGACGCAACCACCCTCTTGGAGACGATGGAGAGCGAAGGCCTCTTCTCGGCTTTGGAAAAGGGCATTTTTGCCAACGTCAAGCGTCCTAAGAACGGCGGTAAGGGTCTCGACGGCGTAACGCTGAAGGCCGACAACTATTTCAACCCGTTCATCGCAATCATGAAGGGCAACAAGTAAAAGGGCAAGTCTCGGCCGGGGGACGGCTTCTCCTGCCTTCTCCCGTCCGAGCATGACCTCATTATTGAACAATAAATCATACAAATACCATGAGCGAAGGATTATATTCGATGGAAGCTAAGGATTTCGACAAGACCTTAGACCTTAAAATGATAAAGCCCTACGGCGACACTATGAATGATGGAAAGACCCAGCTGAGTTTCACCCTTCCCGTCCCTGCGGGCGACGAGGCTGTCGAGGCCGCCAAGCAGCTGATGCGCAAGATGGGTTTCGAGAACCCCCTGGTTGTCTATAGCAAGGAACTCACCCCGGGATTCACCTTCTTCAACTGCTACGGCAGCTGCACCCACACGGTTGACTACACCTCTATCCACGTTCCCAAGGTGGAGAGCAACACCATGGAGATGAAGGAATGCGACGAGTACATCCGCGAGCATATCGGCCGCAAGATTGTCGTTGTGGGCGCCTCCACCGGCACCGATGCCCATACTGTGGGCATTGACGCTATCATGAACATGAAGGGCTATGCCGGCCACTACGGTCTCGAGCGCTACGACATGATTGATGCCTACAACCTCGGCAGCCAGGTGCTCAATGAGGACTTCATTGCCAAGGCGGTGGAACTCCATGCCGATGCGCTGATTGTCTCGCAGACTGTCACCCAGAAGGACATCCATATCAAGAACCTCACCGAACTGGTCGAGATGCTCGAGGCCGAGGGGCTCCGCGACAAAGTCATCCTCATCTGCGGCGGTCCCCGCATCAGCCACGAGTTGGCCAAGGAGTTGGGCTATGACGCCGGTTTCGGCATGAACACCTATGCCGACGACGAGGCCTCCTACATCGCCCAGGAAATGGTCAAGCGCGGAATGAAATAGAAATAACAACTAATAACTCTTTACACCATGGAAAAAGAACAAATCAAACCATTTATCGCCCGTCGTTGCGCCAAGGAGCTCCACGATGGCGATGTTGTCAACCTCGGCATTGGTCTCCCGACCCTGATTCCGAACTTCCTTCCCGAAGGCGTGTCGGTGGTGCTTCAGTCTGAGAACGGTATGATTGGCATGGGCCCCACTCCCGCTCAGGGCGAGGAAGACCCCTTCCTGATTAACGCCGGCGGCGGATATATCACCTACGCCGAGGGCGCCTCCACTTTCGACAGCGCCACCTCTTTCGGCATCATCCGCGGCGGACACGTCAACGTCTCTGTCCTCGGTGCTATGCAGGTCGACGAGAACGGCGACTTGGCCAACTGGATGATTCCCGGCAAGAAGACCCCGGGCATGGGCGGTGCCATGGACCTCTTGGTCGGTGCCAAAAAGGTGATTCTCGCAATGGAACACACCGCCAAGGGCAACCCCAAGATTCTGAAGAAGTGCACCCTCCCGTTGACCGCCAAGGGACAGGTCAATATGATTATCACCGAGATGGGTGTGATGGAGGTGACACCCAAGGGCATTGTCCTCACCGAAATCAATCCCGAGTTCACCGTTGAGCAGGTGCAGGCTGCCACCGAGGCCACCCTCATCATCTCTCCCGAACTCAAAGAAATGAAGTAGTAATACCTCACTGTCTAATCCTAATACTATGAAAAAAACCATATTGCTGCTGGCTGCTTTGGCTTCTTTCGCCGTGGCGCAGGCACAGCACGTAGAGTTCAAGTGGCACAGGTTCTACGGAGTGGCGGGCTATGCTTTCTCCACCAATCTGAACAAAACCCCGTTCAACGACTCTGTCACATTCCACGGCTTCTATCTCGTTGGAGGCTGGCAGATTCGCAAGGAGTCGGGCATCGGACTGGGAGTCGAGTACATGATGGATACTCGCGGAGCATTCTCTCAGCTGCCCGTCTTTATCGAGGTCCGCAGCCATTTCCTCCGCAACCGTGTCACCCCCTACACGGTGGCCCAAGTGGGCTACTGCATCCCGCTCGGTGCCTCCAGCGGCGGCGAGAACAGCGTCCAGATTGCCAAGGGCGGCCCCACCTGGAGCGCCCAGGTCGGCGCCCGCTATGCGTTCTCCCGCAAGTTTGCCGTCAGCGCATTTGTCGGCTATCAGGGGATGTATATGAACCTTGTTGAGCGCAAGGTGGGAGGAATGCGCGCCAATGCGCGTCCGCTGCTCCTGCACAACATCAAAGCCGGTATTGGTTTTAATTTCTAAGTATGAAGCATTTTCCGTTGCCTGTTTTCCTGCTGCTGTGCCTCCACCCGTTGCTGGCCCAGCAGCCGGAGGGCATGGAAAGTCTCAGAATGGCACCCCGCGCCAACGTGGTGACGTATGACGACGAGGACGCCATCGAACATTGGGGATACGGCGATTCCCCTTTTTATCTCTCTATCGCCGACGAGTTGCAGGCTTCAACCGCCGAGGGGCGGCCGTGCTATGAGTCACTCTACGACATCCCTAAGGACTGGCGCGGATTCCGCGTCTTTTTCCGTTTTAAGGCCTCGCCCGGCTACGGCCTCTATGTGGGCGGTCGCTTTGTCGGTGCCAGCCATGATGCCGCTTCGGTGACGGAGTTCGACATCACCGACCTCGTGCGCTTCGGCAAAGCCAACAGCCTCGCCCTCCGCTTCTCGGGCGAGGACCGCGGACTCGCCCTCGAAAGGTCCGGTCTGCCGCAGGGACTTACGGGCGACTGCGCCATCTTACTCAAGCCGCAGCTCAATATCCAAGACTATACGCTCTCGACTACCTTCGACCCGGCCTCCCAGCAGGGTGCCTATACCGTGGATGCCGAGCTCTTCCGCACGCAGCACAAAGGGAAATGTTATCTTGAGGTGGAGCTGTGGGACCCACAGGGCCATCGGGTTGACCAGGCGGCCAAATGGGCCTACTTTTCCAAGAAGACGACTACCGCTGCCATGGTCTCCTCTACTTTGGCCGGCGTTCAGCCTTGGAGTGCCGAAACTCCGCGGCTTTATACCCTCGTCCTCCGGCTCTATGACGAGAGGAAAGAGCTGCTGGACGTGGTGGGTACCCGCTTCGGCTTCCGAACCCTGTCTGAGCGGAACAGCCTCGTTGTGAACGGGAAGTCAGTCACGCTGAGGGGCATCACACTCCCAACGCCGCTCGACCTCTCCTCGCCCGAGGCGGTGAAGCGGCTCCGCTCTCAGCTGGTGCTGATGAAGGCCAACAACATCAATGCCGTCCGCACCTGCGGCGGCGGCCCCGCCGACGGTCGCCTCTACGAGCTCTGCGACGAGTTGGGCTTCTATGTGGTGTGCGACGCCAACCTCTTCCCCCAGTCCTCTATGCAGTCGGTCGTGGCGGCCGACGAGGACTATGCCGACGACTTCTCCCTACGGGTGCGCTCGCTCTATGGGGAGTATAAGAACGTCACTTCTATCGTCGCTTGGTCGCTGGGCGACTGCCGCGACAACGGCGCCTGCATGATTGGCGCCTATCACTTGCTCCGGCAGTTGGAACCGCACCGCCCGGTGCTGTTCTCCGGGGCGCAGTATGCCGAGAACACCGATATGGTTGCCGTAGAGGACGCGAGTGTTGACGCACTGAAACAGTTTCTCGGAAAAAAGCAGAACCGCTCCCTTCTGATGCTCGCCTTCGGGTCGATTGAGGGGAACAGCCTCGGCGGCCTCCGGCCGCTGTGGCAGATGGTGGAAGACCATCAAGGCATTCAGGGCGGCTTTCTTCGCTGCCCCGACTGGCGCTCGTTTGCCGAGCGGCCCTATTTCCCCGAATTGAAACAGCTCTACCGTCCGGTCGATATTAGGCTTGTGAGTACCAGTATCGACGAGGCAGAGTTTGAGATAACCAACCGCTGCGACTTCCGCCCTATCGCGGACTTCCGTATCGACTATGTGATTTGTTCGGACTTCAAGCCCAATATTGTGGCCGGAGACATCACGCTGCCGCTGGCGCCGGGGCAGTCTAAGACCGTGAAGGTGAAGATTCCCAAGCTTACGCTCTACACGGGCGAGCAGCTTTCCGCCCAGTTTGCGGTGCGGCAGCGGGGACACACCCCGGCTGTCCCCAAGCACACGGTGCTGGCCGAGTTCCAGTTCCTGCTCCCTTCGGAGAATGTGCCTCGGCAGAAGTACTCGTCTCTCTCGTCCCAGCCTCTTGCCGTGGTCCGCGATTCCGCGCACTGCACCACGGTCTCAAACCGCAACTTCTCGCTGGTGTTCGACGACAGCCTCGGCACGGTCTCTTCCCTCAAGGTGAGCGGAACCGAGTTGCTGACGATGCCGCTCAGGCTGTGTTTCTCGCGCCCGCCCTCGCCCAACGACCTGCTCGACCCCAACGGGGGCAGGCTGTGGTCTCGGTTCGGCCTCACTGCGGATGATTTGGATTATCAGGTGGTGGCAGCCAACCTCAAGAAGAAGGACGACTATACGGTCAGTATCGACGTGATGAGCCGCTGCTCCAGCCCTAAGTTCGGCACGCTGTTCGACATCAGACAGTCGTATCTCGTCTTGCAGACGGGCGACGTGCTGGTGCTGAACGACGTGACGGTGGCCGACCAGCTCAAGACGATACCCCGCATCGGAGTGCGGCTGGGGGTGGCGGATGGCCTCTCTGCCGTCGAGTGGCAGGGGCGGACGGTCGAAAGCTATGTGGATAGGAGCGGGGCCGGCCGCGTGGCGCAGGTGACGAAGCCCCGTGCCGAAATGACCTCGAATTACGACCACTTCCAGCACTCGGGCAACCGCACCGAGGTGAACTGGATTGCTGTGCGGAACGACAGCGTGGGGCTGTATGCGGACATTATTGACACCGTGTGCCAGTTCTCTTTTCAGGGCGACACGCTCCACGTCGATTACGGCAACACGGGTGTCGGCGGCGCCCGCTCGGGGATGTACCTCGACGAGTCGGTGCTGCTCAAAGACCGACACTATGCCTTCACGCTCCATCTGCGCCCCTACCTGTGCGACGAGAGCTGCGCCCAGGACTTCCGCCGTATCGAATACCCCCGGGTGGTCTCCAGCATTGTGGAAATGCCCGTCATCACCAAGGGCCGCGAGCGTTCCGACGGGCCGCTGGTTGTCACCATTGCCTGCGCTACGCCCAAGGCCGAAATACGCTATTCCCTCGACGGCTCCGAGCCAACCGAGAAGTCCCGCCTCTACGTCAAGCCGTTCCCCATCGAGAGCAGCGTCATCGTGAAGGCTCGCAGCTTCAAGAAGGGCGAGACGCCCTCCTTTGTCGCTTCGGAACAGGTCTCATACGACTATGTGGTCTCCTGCACATTCGCCCACAAGCCCAACACGCCCTACAATAAGGACGCGGCAACCGCCCTCTTCGATGGGGTGACGGGCGACGTGAATGACCTCTCCCACGGGTGGCTCGGCTTCTCCGGCCACGATGTGGAGGCAGTGCTCGAACTCGGCAAGGCCGTCAGCCTCGGCACGGTGTCGGTCCGTTTCGCCCATGTGCCGGACGCATGGGTGTTCGCACCGGCCGCCTGTTTCGTCTCCGTATCCTCCGACGGCAAGACTTTCAGCACCCCCCTGCCCGCCGCCGTCGGATACGATGCCTCTTCGCAGGAAATGAACGCCACACAGGTGCAGACGCTCACCGTCGAGGTGCCCGCCAAGGAGGTCCGCTATGTGCGGGTGCAGGCCAAACCTATCGACGGCATTCCCCAGTGGCACCGGGCCAAGGGTCTCAACCCGTGGCTGATGCTCGACGAGATTGTGGTGAACGAAGAGATTGAGAAGAAATGACCCCGTTCTACTCCCGCACCGAACTGCTCCTCGGCTCCGAGGGCATCGACCGTCTGAGGGCTTCGCACGTGCTTGTCGTCGGTCTCGGCGGCGTGGGCGGCTATGCTGCCGAGCAGCTGTGCCGCGCCGGCGTGGGACGGCTCACCATCGTCGATGGCGACACCGTGGGCGAAACCAATCTCAACCGCCAGCTAATCGCCCTCCGCTCTACGGTGGGCAGACCCAAGGCCGAATTGTTCAAACAGCGTTTTGCCGACATCAACCCCGACTGCCGCGTGGAGGCGCTGACCGAGTTCCTCCGCGACGACCGCATGGTGGAAGTGTTGGAAAACGGCCGCTTCCACTGCGTGGTGGACTGCATCGACACCCTCTCGCCCAAGGTGTTCCTCCTCTATCACGCCCATCGACTCCGTCTGCCCACCGTCAGCTGCATGGGCAGCGGGGGCAAGACTGACCCCTCGCAGGTGCGCTCCTGCGACATCGCCCAAAGCCACACCTGCCCCTTGGCCGCCATGGTGCGCAAGCGCCTCCACCGCCTCGGCGTGTCCGGCGGAATAAGGGTGGTCTTCTCGCCCGAGAAAATACCGCCCCGCGCTATGGTGGAGGACCCGTCCGACAACCACCTCACCACCGTAGGCACTATCTCTTATATGCCCCCACTCTTCGGCTGCCATATCGCCGCCGAGACTATCCGGCTGCTCCTTTCCGACCAACCTACCCAATCCTCCAACGAATGAAACCATCCGCCCGACTTTTCAACATCATCCCCCTGTTCGCCGCCGCCCTCACCTTGGTGGGCTGCAAAGTGGAGTTCAGCCCCAACGCCCCGTGGCGCGACGTGCCGTCGGTCTATTGCATCCTCGACCCCGAGGAAGATACCGTCTGGGCGCGCGTCCAGCGCTGCTACCTCGGCGAGGAAGACCTCCACCACTATGCCCAAACCCGTGATTCTGTCTATTACCAGCGGGGCGAAGTGTCGGTCAAAATGCTGGTGTGGCAGGGAAGCCGCGTTGCCGGCAACCACATAGTACAGGCCTCCCCCAAGCGGCTGGTCGATGAGTGGGACTTCGACTATACCGAGCGCCCCGGCAAGCCCGAAGGAGCCTTCCCCGACGGCTTGCAGCCCCTCTTCTACTTCCCCGCAGGACATCGGCTCGTGCGCGACACGGCGTGCTTCTTCGAACTGCTCGTCATCAAGAACGCCACCGGCGACACCCTCGCCCGGGCAACGACCACCATGGTGGGTATGCTGCCCAAAGTCAGGCGCAACCCCACCCCGCTCTCCGACTCCATCGAGCGGGTCATCACACGCCCCGACACCATGAACATCTTCAGCTACACCTTCGGCTGCCGCGGCGAAATCAAGTGGAACACCCTGCCCCGCGGCCGCCTCTACCAGCCCGTGCTCACTTTCCTCTACCGCAAGGGCGCCGACACCCTCGGCATAGTGGTGGGCGGAAACACCGTCCTCAACTCCCGCAACGTCTCCACCCTCACCGACAAAAGCATCTCCAAAAACCGCCTCATCTCGGCAGTGGGCCTGGCCCTGGCCGGCAACCGCGACTCGCTCTTCTACATCGACACCGTCGAAATTGCCCTCAGCGTGTGCAACGAAGACCTCAACGCCTACATCAATTCGCAGAACGCCAACCGCACCTCGGGCCAGGAAAGCACCGCCTATAGCAACATCGAAGGCGGGGTGGGCATCTTCGGCTCCCGCCGCTCCCACATCCGCGTCCGCGTCCCCAGCGACCCCGACAGCGGCCCCAACAGCATCCTCCAAGCCCTCATGGACCTCCGCATCGGCTTCTACGGCCGCTGGTAGCCCCGTGCCGATGCCAACAATTCTGATAACTCGACCATTCATCGGGCTGGCAAGCGGGCGTTATACTGTCCTCTGCTGCTCCAAAGTGCCGAAAACACGACAACTCCTCCACGGATTAATAATGGGGGGAATCCGATAGATACATACATTCCCCAATGCGTTGCTTGGAGAAAGACATACATTCGATTACGAAGGTGGGGAGCCTATTCTCACGCTGGAGTACCAACAACCATAGAACTCTCAATGATGTTGACGTTGCCTGCCAAGGAAAAATGATAAGCCTTTAGTTCGTCAATCAGCTGGTCTATGTCGCGGCCTGAACAGAGAATGATTTTGTCCAACCCGATGATGGATCCATCCTTAATCTTCTGTTTAGCAACTATGGATTCCTTTTCTGTCATGGTCAGTAGAAAGGCTTTTGCTCTCCGATGCACATATTTCAACGCAATAGCTTCAAGGTCGGCTTGTTTGTATCTTTCGCGAAGGCTGGTCTTCATGGACAGCGCAATCGGACCAACTTCACTGCTGTAGAGCAGTGCGTCAAAGTCCACGTTTGGGACGAAAGCAACCTTTGCCTGAATGTACAGGGGCAATAGCCCTTCTCGATATAGCAGGGTGGCTATGATTAGTTCAAAGACCTTACCATTTAAGTTGTTGTTTTTGTCAGGTCTATCCAAATAAGCATTCCAATATTTGTTTACGTAGTTGGATGGTTTTGCGTAGTTGATGTCTTGAAACGTTTTCCCTTCAAATAGACCTTCAAAGACTCTGGCGGCCTCATTGTCTTTCCCTCGGACAAATCCCAAATCAGCAAGTGTACTCATGACTCTTTATTCTTGATAATTTTCTTTAGCAGTTTGTCGGCTGTCGCCTGAATGGCTGGAACGGCAACGCTATTGCCGAATTGCTTGTACGCCGATGCATCGGCGACAGCAATTTTGAACGTGTCGGGGAATCCTTGTAGGCGAGCCCATTCCCTCGGAGTCATTCTCCGCCATCCCTCATGGTTTACCTCTCCTTTGATTCGAGTTATTGGGGTGAAGTCGTTCAGCCTTTTATCAACCACGATATTTCGTTCTCTCCCCATTCCTCCAACCACTATTGCATTTGCAACTCCATCATCCGAAATGATTTCGTATCCAAAACCGTGTCCCGCAGCTTCATGCCTTGCTCTGTGGTTGACAAGGGTTTGAATGTATTGGGTTGACAGATAGTATTTGACAGAAACGGCTTTTTCTTCTCGAATGTCGATAAACCGTTTCGAGGTATCTGTCGGCAAGGGGTATTCAAACGAATGAATGTTTAAATCCTTGCGGAAGCCAACAATGTAGAGCCGTTCGCGGTGCTGTGGAACTCCGAAATTCATTGCATTCACCAGTTGGGGGTCCGGGACGAAGTAGCCCAAGTCTTCTCTGAGAACGTGCAGGATGGTTTTGAGGGTTCTCCCCTTGTCATGAACCTGCAGCCCCTTCACATTCTCTAAGAAGAAGGCCTTGGGCTGTTTGCGGCGAATGATTTCTGCTACATCGAAGAAGAGAGTGCCCCGTGTTTCTTCAAATCCTCTCCTTTTGCCCGCCAAGGAGAATGCCTGGCATGGGAAACCGGCACAGAGTACGTCGAAACCATCAGGAATGAAACTTTTCGTGCGTTCTTGGGTGATGTCGCCGAAAGGCACTTCTCCATAATTTGTCAGATAAGTCTTCTTGGCTTGGTCGTCCCACTCTGAGGAGAATACGCATTTCCCCCCAAGGTTTTGAAAGGCCATGCGAAAACCTCCAATTCCGGCAAACAAATCAATGAAGGTGAACAACGGAGATTTGGGAGCGGGGAAAGGAACGTTGTTGACATTGTCAAAAAGGTCGTACTGCAGATATTCTTCCCCGACCGAGGGTGGACTTGCCATGGTTTGCCTATCGGATTGGCAGGCTTCGGAAATGTATGGCAGTTCAAACCGAGTATCCTTGCACTGAAGGTAGTGCGATAATATGGCCGCCGATTCCGATAAGTCTGAAATAATAGGTCTTGCATGGAGATTGCTCGGTTTGCTCATTGGTGTGGAACGTTTCGGATTAGACGTTTGTTGCTTGACAGAATAGTGTTGCAAAGATACATTTTTTTTTTGGATTAGTGAGAACTTTGCAGTTTAGAATCGTGACAGGGCGGAATGGGTGTCGCCTGTGGGGGGACACCCGCTGAGGAGAGGGCTTTCGGGTCCTTTGCCACCAGGTCCGATTAGAGGCGGGCCTGCGGGCAATTCGGCTGCGGTGACGTGTTGGGCGTATGGCAATTTTGGGTCGGCGGGAGGGGTGAGGCGGTGCGGTTTCTATGGAGGCGGGCTTCGAGTGGTTCGGCACTGGTGTTGCGTGTGGTGCAATTGCGGCGCGGCTTCAATGTGGTGTCAACGGGGCGTCTTGGGGGCAGGTTCGGAAATCCCCTTTTTGCTTCATCACGTGCGGGGGAAGTGGGGGGCGAGGAAAGGGTGCGGGAGGGATGGTTGAGGGGCAAGGATGGGACGCGGGAGAGTTTTTTGGGAGCGGGGGGCGATATGTCAAAAATTATTCGTATCTTTGCACTTCTGAGAAAAGAAATAACTATATAATAAATCAATAAATTACCGTAAAAAGATGAACATCACAAGAGAAAAATTGGGAGATTTGGACCTTTGCATCAGGGTTGATATAGCAGAGAGCGACTACTCGGAAGAGGTCACTAAGCAGCTGAAGGAGTATCGCCGCAAGGCCAGTGTTCCGGGCTTCCGCAAGGGCATGGCTCCTATGGGGCTGGTGCAGCGTATGTATAAGTCCGCCATCGTGGCCGACACCGTGCAGGGCAAGCTCAACGAGTCTCTCTTCAAGTATCTCGAAGATGAAAAACTCGATATTGTCGGCTACCCCCTCTCCAACGAGGAGAAGACCGGCTCGCCCGACTTTGAGAAGGCCGTCGATTTCACTTTCTACTTCGACGCCGCCTTGTCGCCCGAGGTCAACATCGACTGGTCCAAGATTGACGCCAAGCTCTACGCTGTGAAGTCCTCCGAGTCCGACATTGATGAGTTGGTGAGCCAGTGTGCCGAGCGTTTCGGCAAGTTTGAGACTCCCGAAGTGGTGGGCGAGGGCGACTATGTGTATGGCAAGGTGGTGGAGCTGGTCGAAGGCGGCGAGGCAAAAGAGGGCGGCATGAACACCTTCTGCTCCTTCAGCCTCAAGGAGGTTGCCGACGCTGGCGAGACAGCCCTCTTTGTGGGAAAGAAGAACGAGGAAAAAGTGGTGTTCAACCCTGCCAAGGCCTTTACGGCAGAGCAGATTGAGAAGTTCTTCCACCTCGACGCGGAGGCGGCGAAGGCACTGACGGCCGACTGTGAGTTCACAGTCAGTGGCGTTTCGCACATTACTCCTGCCGAGATTGGCCAGGAACTCTTCGACCAGGCCTTCCCCGGCGAGGGCGTGGACAGCGTGGAGAAGTTGCGTGAGGCTCTGCGTCGCGAGTCGGACAAAGCCAACGCCGAGCAGTGCAAGCTTCTTTTCGTCAGCCAGGTGCGCAAGCAGATATTAGACAATTTCGATGCGCCCATCCCCGAGACCTTCATCAAGCGTTGGATAGTGTCGCGCAGCAAGGATGAGACCGCCGAACAGGTGGATGAGAAGTGGAACGATGTGTATCTGCCTTCGCTGAAGATGGAGTTCATCGATGGTGCCCTCAACAAGATTAGGGACATCGAGCCCACCGAGAATGAGGTGGTTGATGCGGTGAAAGTTATTCTTCGCCGTGGCGACCGTCGCCCGGAGGGCGAGACCGACGAGCAGATGGAGACCCGCCTTGAACAGGCGGCTCGCTCCATTTCCGAGAACAGGGACAACGTCCGTCAACTCCGCGACAAAATCTATACGGAGAAGAGCTTCGCCCTGTTTGAAGAGCAGTTGAAGCCCTCAGTCGAAGAGGTGACTGCCGCTGAGTTTGCCGAACTATTCAAGTGATTAATAGCGGTGATTCGTGCGGTCCTGCCGCATAATATTGGCGGCCGCCCCTCCGTGGAGGGGCGGCCGCTTGGTTTATTGCCGGAACGAGTTCGGCGCACTACCCCGGACCGGGTTTTGCACTGCAAGCCCGGCTATGGCACATAGACCAGCCGCACCGACAGCCCGCAGTACTTCTCTATCGAGGCGGTGTCTTGATTGCCTGAATTTGAAGCCCCGAGGATTAGGCACGAACTCTTTCCTGCGCTTGAGGCGTTTGATGACCAGTAGTAGGCTTTCTCGCCCACAGCGGTGAAGGACGTGGCCTCGCAAGTCCCATCGTCAGAGTTGATGTCCCCTCGGTATCCGTCTGCGGGGAGAAAAACAGCCCCGCAGGATTCCATTTTCAGCCACTTGGTAGGGCTGAAACGGTAGGTGGTGAATGTTGATTGCTGTGTGTAGGGAAGCGAATCTGAGATTGGTGATTTGTTGGGGTAGAGCAGTATGCCGCTAACCCCGCATACCTCTGCAAGTCCCCAAACGGTGTATTGCGTAGAAACGTTTTGATTCACTCGCTGAAGCAGCAGTTTCCATTCGGTCTTTGTCAGGACTCTCCAAGTGCCAGACTCTTGTGTTCCGCTGATGATGCTGTTCCTGTTATAGACTCCCCAGTCCGCTTGGGCGTATGTGCCTGTGAGGCTTTGGGGGGTGCCTGAGGCCAGTGGCCCATAGCCGTATCCAGCAAGGGTGGGGGAGTATTGTTCGTCTGTGGGGTGGTAGTAGGTGCTGCCGCCGCCGTTCCAGCCGCTTGTCCCGAAGCCGAAATGGTCTATCCAGCCCCTGTTCCCGCCAGTGCGGGAGGTGAAATATTGTGTTGGCGAAAATCTCCAAGAACCACCAGGGCTAAGTGCTTGTTTGTATTGGAGATTCCCGGTTGAGAAATAAAGCGTCTCGGTTTGCCCGTTGTTGAGGCGGATTGTATAGCGTCTTCCCCCAATCAGCCTCCCTCGGTAGGAAATGGGTTTCTTGTATCCGCTGCCGGGGTTGAACGGCACCACTCCGATGGTGCCGCGCTCAAGTCGGCTGTTCTGCGACTGCTTGACCGACTTGTAGTAGATGGTCTCATTCTCGAAGAACTTGACTGCTACCTCATAGCGGCAGCCCGTGGCAGTCTGCGTGGGCGGCAGAACAACATAGTATTTTCCGTCGGCCCGCTGCATATTCTCCCCCGTCAGCATAACGGAGCAGAATTGATCAGACCCATTTGTGTTTCCCATCGAAAAAGTGATGGTGTCCTCGGTGGAGGGAAATGAGACACTCCCATCTGAGTATTGTTTATCTGTGTTCTCAATCACCCCCACGGCAATCTCGCTGACTTGGGTGCCTTGGGGCACTTTTACACACACCACTGAACAGAGGTTCTGGAACTGGAGCGTGTTCCCCCCGGGCGAGCAGCGGGCACCCATCGGGGCACGCACTATTTGGTGGCCCAATCCGTCTTCTTCGTACCGCTGGATGACGGGGAGGCTGACCGTGTATTGAACCGATCCGTTGACGGTGCTGTATCCCGTCACCATCGAGGCGGGGTAGAAGGCATAGTAGCCGCCCTCTGTGTTCACTCCGTCAGGGATGGGTATGCGAACCGTGGTGGAGGTGCCCGTGGTGACGCTCAAACGCACGCCCACCCCGTTGAGGCAGATGGAGTCGCCGTCAATCCAGCAGGTGAAGTTGTTGGAGTCAATATAGGACTTCTGTCCGCCTTTGGCTTGGGAGAGCCAGCTTTCGGTCACGCAGTCTAAAAACATCCCCGATTCTTTGCGGCAGCCGCACAGCAATACGCAGGCAATAACGAGGAGCGTCAGCTTCTGTTTCATGGTGGTGGGGTGTTTTGTTACTCGAATGTGTGCCAAGTGCTTCCGCCGTCATCGCTTGGATTGATGGTGGAGTATTGCGTGGCGCGGGTGGTGCTGCCCGTGCTGGTGAAGGCCCGCTGCTCTATGTCGAGGAGGATGTTGTCGTGGGTTGACGACCCTTGGACACTGCTGCCCGTAAAACCCCGCTCAAGACGTATGCCGACGGATATGATTCGGGGCGGCAGATACTCTTTCTTTGTCTGTTCCATGGTGTGGGAGGAAAAGGAATCCGCCCTCGAGAAGATTGAGCGTTCTCGGGGGCGGAGGGCGGTTTGACTACAGAATGTCGAGCAGTTCCACATCGAAGACGAGGGCGGCGAAGGGCGGTATTGAGCCGCCGGCGCCCTGCTCGCCGTAGGCGAGGTGATAGGGAATGTAGAAGCGGTACTTCGATCCGACGGGCATCAGCTGCACTCCCTCGGTCCAGCCGGCTATCACCTGGTTGAGTCCGAAGACGCAGGGCTCGTTGCGCTGGTATGAACTGTCAAACACCGTGCCGTCAATCAGCGTGCCGTGGTAGTGGCAGCGCACCCGGTCGGCGGCTTTCGGTCGGCGTCCCGTGCCAAGGGTGATGACTTCGTACTGGAGGCCGCTGGCGGTGGTGGTCACGCCGGCCTTCTTGGCATTCTGGGCCAGAAACCGCTCGCCGTCGGCCTTGGCGGTCTTCCCCGCCTCGGCGGCTGCGGCCGACTGCTTCTTCTCTACCTCAGCAAAGAAGGTGCTCAATATTCTCTGTGCCTCAGCGTCTGAGAGGCGGCTTGGATTCCCCGACAACACATCGTTGACGGCGGCGGCAAAGTCGTCGGCACAAAAGGTGCCGTCCATGCCCATCTGCTTGAGTTGTTGGCCTATATTCAGCCCCAGTGCATAACTGATTTGCTTCATCTATGGGTGGTGTTTGTTGTTTGTTGCTGTCGTTGTTGTTTGGGTGTCAGTCTATTGTCTTGTGTGAGGGACACCCCTTCGTGCTGCAAAGATACAAAATCCTGCCGACATGAGTGACTTTTTCTTCTTCTCGTGCCGGCAGGATTCATTGGGCGGGGTTGGTGGAGGGACTATCGAAGCAGCGTGACGGTGCCCGTGAATGACTGGTAGGCGTTGGGCATCACGTCGTCGGTGGTGCGAACTCGCCACACATAGCTGCCCGTGGGGCAGTTGTGTCCGTTGCTGCGTCCGTCCCAGCATTCGTCAATGTCGGTGGTGTGGAATACCAGCCGCCCGCGGCGGTCGTAAATCCACAGCTCGAACTGCACGATGCCGGTGTTCGGGATGCAGAAGCGGTTGTTGGTGGACAGGTCGGGGGTGAAGATGTTGGGGACGGGCAGGGTGGAGTTGACTACGGGCAGAGCCACCGTGTCGCTGTCGGCACAGAGGCTGTTGCTGACGTGGAGCATGGCCCACACGGTGTCAACCACCTCGCTGTACGGCACCTCAAACTCTATCCGGTTGGTGTGGGGCTTGTCTATTTGCAGCCGGTCGTCGTACCACACCTGCCAGCGTTTCTCGGTGACGTTTTTGCTGATGTCGCCAATGAGGATGACGTTGCGGTTGTCATTCACGATGGTGGTCGGGTGGGGGGTGATGGCGGCTGACACGGGGTCGAGGTGTTGGAGGGTGATGCTGTCATACGACGGGCAGCGGAGCTGCGGCGTGTAGTCGGCCCGCACGAAGTACTGGCTGCTCGAAAGCGGGGCGGCTTCGATGACGGTCATTTCCAGGCTGCCTTCGGTCCAGGGGTCGTAGGGGCGCGAGCGCCACAGGACGTAGGGAGCGTCGGTGTGGGCTGTGAGGGAGTAGTGGGGCGGCTCTTTGCAGGTGTGCGTCTCGCTGATGGAGAGCGACGGATAGGGCAGCACCCGCAGGTGGAGCAGGTACATGGTGTCGGTGGTCTCCAAGTCGTGGTGTTTCACATAGTGGCGGTAAATGCCCGTGGCGGTGAGCTGCTGCCCGAAGAAGTCGAATGCCTGCCCCTCGCAGATGGAGTCGGTCATGCTTACGGTGTCGAGCCGTATGACGGCGAGGTGCAGGGTGCGGATGGAGTCGCACTGTGCCGAGTCGCTGCGGAAGGGGAGGGTGAGCAGGCTGTCGGTATAGATGCCCGCCTCGGTGCAGGGCGTGCCTTCAAAGAGGGTGTCTCGTCCAGCGTAGATGGTGTCGTAGAGGTGGATGTCGTAGGTGGGGTGAAGCCACAGGATGAGCGTGAGTGCGCTGTCGCAGCCGTCTGTCGTAGTTAGGTGTCGGATGTGGGTGTCCTGTGTCCGATAGGCGGTGTCGGCATAGTATCGCTCCCAGTTGTCGCAGATGGTGTCTGTGGTGCTGAAAGCCCAGGTGGGACTGACGGTCAGCACCATCGTGATGACGCTGTCGGCGCCGTGGGTAGTGGGAATGGTGTCGATGAGCGTTTGGCTGTATCTCACGCCCCGTCTGCTTGTGTCTGCAATAAAGGTCACCCTGTTCCAACGATAGGGCAGTACATCGTCGCAGATGGTGTCGTAGAGGGTTGTGTCGCTGTTCCACCACACGCGGAGGTTGTAGTTGATAAGGCTGTCGCAGCCCCAGTGGTTGGCGATGACGACGCTCATATTGGTGGTGTCGGACAGGAGAGTGTCCTCGTGGAAGTTGTAGGGTGTGTTGTTTTCTACTATTTCTTCATGCACCTCCTCGCTGGTGTTGGGGTTGACGGTGAGGGCGAGGGTCGCTATGCTGTCGCAGCCGAAACGGTTGAGTCTGTCTAAGCGGTAGGTGCCTGAGGACGTGCCGGGCGAGAAAGCCGTGTCGCGCCAAGCATAGCCGCCGATGAGTTCGTTTTGGCAGATGACCTCGGTCTCGTCAAAGCGGTCGGCGTAGTGGACTGTGAGGTTCAGCAGGATGGTGCTGTCGCACTGCACGGAGTTGCCTCCAGGCACGGTGTGGGTGCTGAGGGTCGAGCCGGTGAAGGTTTGGAAACCTAAGTCGAGGCTGTCGCACACCTCGGTTGTGAGGCTGTAGGTGGTGCTGTGGCGGACGGTGAGGAGCAGTGCCACGGTGCTGTCGCAGCCGTTGGCGTTCTGATAGTGTCTGAAGAGCGAGTCTATGGTGGAGAGGTTGTAGTGCCGTCC
>DCJB01000014.1 GCA_002317325.1 Bacteroidales bacterium UBA1711 | reverse complement strand
GCGGTTCGGTCGGATGCGCCGCTGTTGCCGAGAAGCGTATGCAGCCGGGCATAGCCCTCGAAGATTCGTCGGCGGTCGGAGGTGTCGGAGGTGATGGCCGCAAATTCCGCTTCTAACCGCTCGGGTTCGAGGTCTTGCTGTATGAGCTCGGTCACCACGGGCGCGTCGGCTATAAGGTTGACCAGTGAGATGTACTTGATTCGGCTGCCAATCAACCGTCTTGCGATGGCTGCCGACACAGGGTTGGCACGGTAGCAGACCACCTGCGGGACGTCGAAAAGCGCGGCCTCAAGCGTCGCCGTCCCCGAACAGACCACGGCAGCAAATGCACGGGAGAGTAGGGGATAGGTCTGGTCGAAGGAGACCGAGACATTTGAGAGGTTGCCGACATATCGTGCGTAGTATGCCTCTCCGAGGAGCGTCATGCCGGCAATGCGGAACTGGTACTCGGGGTGTCGGGCGGCCAGTTGCAGCATGACGGGGAGCATCCGCCCCAATTCCTGCTTGCGGCTGCCGGGGAGCAGGGCGATATAGGGGCTTCCCCCCGCCGCCGGTCTCTCTTCTTGGCGAAATTTCTCTACTGCGTCTAACAGCGGGTGCCCCACATATACGGCTTGCGGGAGGTTGTTTTTCGCATAGAAGTCCTGCTCAAACGGCAGGATGTAGCATAGCTTGTCGAGATACCGCCTCATGCCTTTCACGCGGCCCTTCTTCCATGCCCACAGCTGGGGCGAGATATAGTGCACATTCTTGAACCCGTGTTTGTGGGCAAATTTGGCAATCTTGAGATTGAAGCCGGGGTAGTCGATATAGACGATGATGTCGGGCTTGTAGCGGAGTATGTCTTGTTTGCAGAACCGCAGGTTGCCCATTACGGTGTCAAGGTGCCGCACCACTTCCACAAATCCCATGATGGCCAGGTCCCGGATATGCCGCACGGCTGCGCCGCCCACGGCCTCCATCCGGTCGCCGCCCCAGAAACGGAACTCGGCCTGCGGGTCTTTGCGCCGCAAGGCGATCATGAGGTTGGCTCCGTGAAGGTCGCCCGATGCCTCGCCGGCTATGATGTAGTACTTCATGGGAACTTGGGCTGGGCGTTTAGAATGTGATGTAATGGTTCTTGAGCATCATCCACATGAACGCCACAAAGGTGACGAAGAAGGTGCAGATGACCCCTTTGAGTGTGAGCGGATGGCTTTGCCCCTTGGCATAGTGGCGCAGGAGCAGCAGGGGCGGCACGAAGGCAGCGCCGAACCAGCGCAGGTGTTCGTACAGTCCTATGCGCCCTATCA
Organism: Bacteroidales bacterium UBA1711; assembly: GCA_002317325.1. Taxonomy (GTDB): domain Bacteria; phylum Bacteroidota; class Bacteroidia; order Bacteroidales; family P3; genus Colimorpha. The sequence continues at coordinate 1,271 of DCJB01000014.1, read as the reverse complement.
ACAGCACGCACAACACGAGGAGGGCGGCCGACACTTCGGAGGCGAGGGTCAGCAGCACGCCGGCAATAATGCTGTTTCGGTCAAGCAGTTTTCTCATTTGGATAATGTAAGGTGTTGGAGTTGGGCGATGGCCGGGTGGTCGGTCATGTCGGGACGTACCGGCACCACGGACACAAAGCCGTCTTCAAGGGCTTTTTGGTCGGTGTCTGCCCCCATGTCGTTGCAAATGAACTTGCCCGTCATCCACCAGTAGGGTCGGCCGTGGGGGTCGGTGCGGGGCTCTAAGCTGTCGTTCCAGACAGCTCGGGCTTGTCGGCAGACTTTGATGCCTTTTATTTGGTCGGCAGGGAGCCGCGGAATGTTTACGTTGAGTGCGGTCCATTCGGGCAGCGGGTGCTCCAGCACCTGCCTCAGCAGGTGCCGTATGGAGGGGGCGCAGGCCTCGAAGTCGGCGGCCGGGTTGTGGTTGAGCAGCGAGAAGCCGATGGCTTGACAGCCGTTGAGGCAGGCTTCGAGCACTGCGCCCATCGTGCCGCTGTAGATGATGTTGATAGAGGCATTGCTGCCGTAGTTGATTCCCGATAGCACCAAGTCGGGCTTGCGGTGGCAGAAGTGCTCGAGTCCCATTTTCACGCAGTCGGCGGGTGTGCCGTCGCAGGCAAAGCGGCGGCAGCGGGGGGATTCGTCGATGACGCGCACCCGCAGGGGTCGGCTGCAGGTGATGGAGGCCGCCACGCCCGAGGCGTTGTGTTCGGGCGCCATTACCACCACTTCGCCAAACTCCTGTGCCACCTGTGCCAGCAGGTGGAGGCCCGGCGAGGCGTGTCCGTCGTCATTGGTGATGAGAAAGAGGGGCTCCATGGTCATTTTTTAGCGAAGCCGCTCTTCTCGTTGCCGAGAAAATAACTCGCCGGCTGGAGTATGTTGTCGAACACGAAGTACTGGATGACCACGCTGTCTTTGCCGTCAATGAGCGCGTAGAGACGGTTTACGTCAAACATATCGTACATCTTCTCGTCGGGCATGGCCAGTGTGTCGTCGGGGTTGGCGTATTTCAAGAAGGTCTTCACCTCCCGGGTGTCTCCGTTGGTGTTGGTGATGCGCAGCGTGGTGCGGGGAGTTCCCCGGTACGAATAGTCCATGGCGGCATTCGGAACCACGGCGGCAAACTCGTCGAAGTTGAGGTTGGCGAAGCAGGAGAGCATCTGGGCCACCCGGGCGGTGTCGAAGGCGCTCACCTTGGTATGGCTTTGGAGCAGCTCCATGGCGAA
>DCJB01000070.1 GCA_002317325.1 Bacteroidales bacterium UBA1711 | reverse complement strand
GTGAACCTGTTTTTCAGGGCCTGCGACATAGTGGCGCAGCCGTATAAGACCGCCACGCAGAGCGGGGTGACGCAGGTGGCCTTCCACTTTGAGAAGCCGATGCTCGTGACCAACGTGGGCGGGCTGCCCGAGATAGTGCCCGACGGGAAGGTAGGCTATGTGACGGAGCCGCGGCCCGAGGCGATAGCCGCCGCCCTGACGCGGTTCTACCGCGAGGGGCGGGAGGAGCAGTTTGCGGAAGGGGTGCGGAGCGAGAAGCAGAAGTACGGCTGGGACCGTATGACCGCCGCCGTGCTGCGGAGCCTGCCCCAATAGCCACCGCCGCGGAGGGCCTCCGCCGAGAGGAGGCGAGCCGGACTTTTAGTTTTTTTTTACATCAAATTGTTGATAATTGAAGAAAAATTGCTATCTTAGCGGTTAGAAACCGAGGGTGAAAAAGAGACAAAAACAACAATAACTAATTAAAATACAAACACAATGGAAGCAAAGAAAACCCCCAAGGCAGACCTCGAAAAACGCAGAGGGCTGTTTCTTGAAATCGGATTGGTGACCATTTTGGCCGCCGCCCTGGTGGCTTTCAACGTCCGCTCCTACGAGAAGGAGGCCAAGAAGGTGTCGACCCGCACGGCCGACACCGAGTTGGAGGAAGAAATCCTGAACACGCAGGAGGAAAAAGTTGAGCCGCCACCACCCGAAGAGCCCGAACAGGTGGCCACAGACCTTAAAGTTGTCGAGGACGACGCAGTGCTGACCAACGAGGTGGGCTTGGTGAACGCCGAAGACAACGCCAACAAGGCGCAAGAAGAGTTTCACGCTGTGGAAATCACGGAAGAAGTGGTGGAAGAAGAGGAGCAGGTCTTCATGGTTGTGGAGGAAGATCCGGAGTTTCCCGGCGGCTTGGAGGCCATCGGCCCCTTTATCGCCAAGAACATCGTCTATCCCCAGCTGGCCCGCGAGAACAACATCACGGGCAAGGTGTATGTCTCCTTCGTCGTTGAGAAAGACGGATCGGTGAGCAACGTGATCGTCAAGCGCGACATAGGCGGCGGCTGCGGGCAAGAGGCAGTGCGCGTGGTGAAGTCGATGCCGCGCTGGAAGCCCGGCAAGCAGCGCGGCAAGCCCGTCCGCACGCAGTATATGCTGCCCGTCAGCTTTGAGCTGCAGTAGCATGGCGCGCGGCCCCGGTTCGCCGAGGGCCGAGGCCTGCAAAACACACAGGGCTGCCCCACACCGCAGGGCAGCCCTTCTTTTTTTATACACAACTTATTGGCACAGTGATAGCAATCAACAACCTCTCGGTCCAGTTTACGGGGACCAACCTCTTTGACCACGTCACCTTCAACATAGCCGACCACGACCGGATAGGGCTCGTGGGGAAGAACGGCGCGGGCAAGTCAACGCTGCTCAAGATACTCTGCGGGCGGCAGCAGCCCGAGACCGGCACCTTGGTGGTGGCCAGCGGGCAGACGGTGGGCTACCTGCCGCAGGAGATGGTACCCGACAGCCGCCGCACCGTCGTTGCCGAAGCCCTCACGGCCTTTGGGCGGATAGACGACCTGCAGCTGGCGCTGGAGGAGCTGGGGGACGAGATGGCGCGGCGCACCGATTATGAGAGCGCCGACTACCTCCGGCTCATCGACCGCCACAACGAGACCGAGGAGCAGCTGCGGCTGCTCGGGGCCGACAGCCGGCAGGAGAAGACCGAGAAGGTGCTGATAGGGCTGGGCTTCCGCCACAGCGACTTCGGGCGGGCGGTGGCGGAGTTCAGCGGCGGCTGGCAGATGAGGGTGGAACTGGCCAAGCTGCTGCTCCAGCAGCCCGACTTCCTGCTTTTAGACGAGCCCACGAACCACCTCGACATCGAGTCGATACAGTGGCTCGAAGACTTTTTGCAGGGCTATCCCGGGGCCGTGGTGCTGGTGTCGCACGACCGTGCCTTTCTGGACAACATCACCCGCAGGACTATCGAAATCACCGCGGGGCGGATATACGACTACCGATGCCCCTACTCCGAATATGTGGTGCAGATGCGGGAACGGCGGGCCTCGCAGATGGCCCAGCTGACCGCCCAGCAGCGCCAGGTGGCGGAGATAGAGGCCTTTATCGAGCGATTCCGCTACAAGGCCACCAAGAGCAAGCAGGTGCAGAGCCGCATCAAGATGCTGGAGCGGATGGAGCAGGTGCAGGTTGACGAGGTGAGCTCCGAGAGCATCCACTTCCGCTTTCAGCCGGCGCCCCACAGCGGCAAGATAGTGGTGGAGGCCGCCGGGTTGGGCAAGTCCTACGGCGACCTGAGGGTGTTTGAGGGAGTAGATTTCCTGCTGACCGCCGGCACGAAGGCCGCCTTTGTGGGCCGCAACGGCGAGGGCAAGAGCACGATGGCCAAAATAATAGTGGGCGACCTGTGCGACTACACCGGGGCGTTCCGCCTCGGCGCCAACGTGCAGGTGGGCTACTACGCCCAGAACCAGGCCGCCATGCTCGACGGCGAGCGCACCGTGTTTGAGACCATCGACGACATTGCCACCGGCGACATACGTCCCAAGATACGCAACATCCTCGGCAGCTTTCTGTTTGACAGCGAGGACTGCGAGAAGAAGGTCAAGGTGCTGTCTGGGGGCGAGAAGGCCCGCCTGGCCTTGGCCAAGCTGCTGCTCACCCCTTCGAACCTGCTGGTATTGGACGAGCCCACCAACCACCTCGACATGGATTCCAAGGACATCCTGAAAAACGCCCTGCTCCAGTACACGGGGACCCTCCTCGTGGTGTCGCACGACCGCGACTTCTTGGAAGGGCTGACCGACACCCTCTATGAGTTCCGCGACGGGGCGGTGCACGAGTTTAAGGGGGACATATACGAGTTTCTTTCCTCCCGCAAGGGGGAGGCGATGGGAGCGGGGGCCGGAGCGGCGGTTCCTAAGTCGGGGGCGGCTGCCAAGGCCGGAGCGGCGGGGAGCCCCAAGGGGGGGGCGGTCAGCCAGGGGCGCCTCACCTACGAACAGGGCCGCGAGCGCGAGCGGGAACTGCGCAAGCTGCGCTCCGCTGTGGAGAAGAAAGAGAAGGAAATCGAGTCTATCGAGGCCCAAATAGCCCAAAAAGAGGCGATTCTTGCCTCCGGCGCCAATCAGGATGGCGACTTCTACGCCGCCTATCAGGCGCTCAAAGACCTCCTCGACCAACGCATGACGGAGTGGGAGGATGCCGTTATTGCCCTTGAGGAAGAATAAAGAGTTTAGAATGTAGAATGTAGA
>DCJB01000001.1 GCA_002317325.1 Bacteroidales bacterium UBA1711 | reverse complement strand
GGTGGGCAGCACGTCGCACAGCGTGCCTTCAAAGGGAGTGCGGCCCAGGTCGGCACGGAGCGCCACCTCGAAGTCGGTCCGGTGGGCCACCACCGCCCGGCGGAGCCGCCGGAGCTGCTCAGTCCGCCATTGAACGTCAAGCGTGGCATTGGTCTGGAAGAAACTGCGTTGATCGTCAACTATCTGTTTGATTTCATTCTCGGTATAGCTCATGGCGTGTGGTGTTTGACGAATGCAAAAATACAGAAAAAACTTCAATTGCCAAGAAGAAAAGCACCGTCCGGCTGCTGTTGGTAACTTTTTTTGTCCATGTCGCAGAAAATGTGTAATTTTGTAGTTTAAAACAAGATAATAACTAAACAAAAAACATATAGTAGTAATATGATTAGCAACAATTTCACACCGAGACACAACGGTGTCTCCAAGTCTGCTGACGAAGAGAAGATGCTGAAAGAAATCGGCGTCGCCTCCATGGAAGAACTCATCGACAAGGCCGTCCCCGCAGCCATCCGCCTCAAGGAGCCGATGCCCATTGCCGACGGTGTCAACGAATACGAATTTCTTGCCCGCTGCAAGGCGCTTGCCAACAAGAACAAGGTCTATAAGACCTACATAGGCATGGGTTACTACAACACCATCACCCCCGCGGTCATCCAGCGCAACGTCTTCGAGAATGCCGGCTGGTACACCGCCTACACCCCCTATCAGACCGAAATCAGCCAGGGGCGCCTCGAAGCCCTCATGACCTATCAGACCATGGTGGCCGACATGACCCACATGCCGATGGCCAATGCCTCGCTGCTCGACGAGGCCACCGCCGGCGGAGAGTGCATGCTCATGTTCTTTGCCAGCCGCAGCCGCCAGCAGCAGAAAGAGGGCGTGTGCAAGCTCTTTGTTGACGAGGGCGTCCTTCCGCAGACCCTCGACGTCATGCGCACCAATGCCGCCCCCCGCAATATCGAAATCGTCACGGGCAAGGTGGATGAGTTCGACTTCGACGCTTCCAAGTATTTTGCCGTCATCGTTCAGAACCCCAACCAGTACGGCGAGGTGCGCGACTACACCCAGTTCGTTGCCCGCTGCCACGAAAAGGGCATCTTTGTGGGCATGGCCACCGACCTCATGGCTCTCGCCATGGTCAAGACCCCGGGAGAGATGGGCGCCGACTGTGCTTTCGGCAGCAGCCAGCGTTTCGGTCTCCCCATGGGCTTCGGCGGTCCGCACGCCGGCTTCTTTGCCATCACCGAGGCCTTCAAGCGTTCCTTCCCCGGCCGCATCATCGGCTGGAGCGTGGATGTGAAGGGCAACCCCGCCCTCCGCATGGCCCTCGGAATGCGCGAGCAGCACATCAAGCGCGACAAGGCGACCTCCAACATCTGCACAGCCTCCGCCCTGCAGGCCATCATGAGCGGCTTCTACGCCGCCTGGCACGGGCCCGAAGGCATCCGCCGCATTGCCGGCAACATCCACAGCATAGCCACCGTCCTCGCCCGCGAGGCGGAGAAGTACGGCTACAAGCAGCACAACCGCGCCTTCTTCGACACCCTGTGCTTCCAGTGCCCCGTGACCACTGACGTGGTGAAGAAAGTAGCCCTCGAGCACAAAATCAACTTCCGCTATATCTGCAGCGAGTGCATAGGCATCAGCATTGACGAGACCACGGGTCGCGACGATGTTAACGCCATCATCACCGTTTTGGCCACCGCCGCCGGCAAGCAGCCCGAGCTGCTCCAGTGCTCCGGCCAGTGCTGCACCTCCATCGTCTCACTGCCCGACGAGCTGCTGCGCCAGACTGCCTACCTGACCCACAGCGTGTTCAACAAGTACCACAGCGAGACCGAAATGATGCGCTACATGAAGAAGCTGGAGGTGAAGGACCTCAGCCTCAACCGAGCCATGATACCCCTTGGAAGCTGCACCATGAAGCTCAACGCCGCTGCCGAAATGATGCCCCTCAGCTGGTGCGAGTTCGGCGCCATCCACCCCTTCGCTCCCGCCGAGCAGACCGAAGGCTACACCGAAATGATAAACGAGATGGAAGACCTCCTGTCCATCGTCACCGGCTTTGCCGGCGTGTCGCTGCAGCCCAACTCCGGCGCTGCGGGCGAATACAGCGGCCTCACCGTCATCCGCAACTATCATATTGACTGCGGCAACGGCCACCGCAACGTGTGCCTCATTCCCGCCAGCGCCCACGGCACCAACCCTGCCAGTGCGGCCAAGGCCGGCATGACCGTGGTGGTGGTGAAGTGCAACGACCGCGGCGATGTGGATATTGACGACCTCCGCGCCAAAGTAGAGCAGCACAAGGACAACCTCGCCTGTATCATGATTACCTACCCCTCCACCCACGGCGCCTTCGAGGAGGGCATCCTCGAAATCATCGACATCATCCACGCCGCCGGCGGACTGGTCTATATGGACGGCGCCAACATGAACGCCCAAATCGGCCTCACCAGCCCCGGTCACATGGGCGCCGACGTGTGCCACCTCAACCTCCACAAGTCCTTTGCAGGTCCTCATGGCGGCGGCGGCTCGGGCGTGGGCCCCATCGCCGTCAGCGCCAAGCTGCTTGACTTCCTGCCCAAGCACAGCCAGGTGAAGGTGGGAGGCAGCAAGGGCAACGCCATGGCCGCAGCACCCTACGGCAACGCGCTGCTCTTCCCCATCAGCTACGGCTATCTGCTCATGCTCGGCGGCAACGGTCTCACCGAGGCCACGCGCCACGCCATCCTCAACGCCAACTACCTCCGCGCGCGCCTTCAGAAATACTACAAGATTCTCTACACCAATAAGAACGGTATGTGCGGACACGAAATGATTGTTGACTTCTCGGAGTTCAGCCTCAAGGTAGGCGTGGGCGACATCGCCCGCCGTCTCGACGACTACGGCTTCCACGCCCCCACCGTGGCCTTCCCCGTCCACAACACCCTCATGGTCGAACCCACCGAGAGCGAACCTCTCAGTGAGCTTGACCGCCTGTGCGAAGCCCTCATCAGCATTCGTCAAGAGATAGACGACATCATGACCGGCAAGTCCGACGAGCACAACAACCCCATCGCCAACGCCCCCCACACTATGCAGGTGGTCTGCGCCGACGAATGGAACTACCCCTACAGCCGCAAGACTGCCGCCTTCCCCCTTGAACACGGCGACAAGTACTGGCCCACTATCAGCAAGATTGACGACGCCTACGGCGACCGCAATCTCCAGCCCGTCTGGCCCGCAGAGAACTAATCGTTCCGCGACCAAAGCAGAAGGGGTGCAGTTTGAGACTGCACCCCATTCTTTATCACCTTTCATCCGATTGGGTGGAGAATAATGCGAAAAATAGTCACGAATGGCCGAGTTGTTGCGAACGGTCGGCTGTGGCTTTGGAGAAATATTATTGAATAGTTTGTTCAGTTGAAAAATAATGGCTATATTTGCAAAGGCAAATATATGTGCATTATTATTTTTTATGGATTGATTTATAGTGTGATGCGTTGTGGGCGGCTTTTGGATGTCCTGACCTCAGCGGTATAAACTTCGATAGTTGTCTGCAAAGAACCTTACCACAACGATAGTTCTGTTTGGTTTGAGTTTGTGCAGACTGGACGTTGTTTAGTTAAAATACTCTTTTTTCACAAGATTATGAAACCAGTAACACTTGATATTAGGCGTTTAGGACCTATCGCCGACAGCAAGGTGGTTCTCAAGCCCTTTATGCTCCTCTCCGGCGAATCGGGCTTGGGCAAGAGCTATGTGTCGATGCTGATACACTATATCTACCGGCTTGTTTTTGAAGCAAGGACTTCTGATTTCTTTGAGCAGCAGAATTTCTCTTTCGACAGTTGGGTCACTGACACCGAGGATGCAAAAGAATTGGCTATCTCTACACGAAAACTGTCGGAATGGATAAATACGGATGCTGTGCGCTACATGAAAAGGGTCACTGGCAACAGCCAACTGAACATGGATGTGCGCATTGAAATGCCATTTGATGTTGAGGAAATAGCGCTTTCGTATAGAAAAGAGTTAGTTGGAATTCCAGGAAAAGAAACGCTCTACACGGTGCTGTCTCTCGCCGAATTGCAATACAGATTGCTACCTGAATCGAAGGGTTTTGGTGATTTTGCCTTTCGTGTGTTGTTGGGTGTATGGATGCAGATGTCCTTGTTCGAGAGTGATAAGTTCTTACGAACCTGTCTGCTGATTCCCGGGAGAGGCTCTTTGCTATCAGCACCTCGTACTGTTCAAGAAGGGATTGGAAAGAGTTTTGGAATGGTTGCGGAATTTTTGAATGATTGGAATACCATTTGCGACATGGTTCCGCAGGAGGGTGTTGACGAGTCGCTGTGCTCCAAGATTAGGGAGTTGAATGGAGGCGGAATTGCAATCAAAGAAGACAGGAACATAGATTATGTGACTTCCGAGGCAGGGGCGCTGCCGATTGCCGCAGCCGCTTCTTCTGTCAAGGAACTGACACCATTGGCTGTCTTGCTCGAAAAAATCCCGGTTCATTCGCTTTCGATTCTCTTTGAGGAGCCCGAAGCCCATCTGCATCCAACCAAGCAGGTAAAGATTGCCGACTTGATAGTGGAAATGGTGAGCAAGGGCGCGCACCTGCAAGTCACAACCCACAGCGACTATTTCCTCCGCCGCATAAACGATAGAATTACCCTTTTCAGGCTGAAGGAAGCCGACAACGGCAGGTATGGTGAGGCTTGTAAGGAGTATGGCTATTCGGACATCACCCTTGACCCCGGCTTGGTGGGTGCCTATCTGCTTAGAAGGCGCGACGACCAGACGGTAGAATTGGAAGAACAAGCCATTGGCGATGAGGGAGTGCCCTACGCTTCGTTCTACGATGTGGTAGATAGGGAAGTTGCCCACAGCATGGACATCATCAAGACGTTAGAGGAGGTGAGAGATGCTCAATCGGCTGTGCGATAGTTGGAATAGGCAGTACCCTCCACGCGGGTGCGGAATGGGGAAGGCCACGCCCGTCGCCGTGGAGAAAAGTCGGTTGGTGCTTGAAGAGGAGGAGAACAAAGACCATGGGTTTAGGGAGTTGACGCTTGACATTGACCAAGCAGTGGATTTCCATTCAAAGGAGTTGGAAGGCTTTGACTTTAGGGGGTCGCTGTGCGGCAAAAATTGCGACGGGGCTTACTTGGTGTCCAACGGCGATGGCTCGTGCGATTTAGTCCTCATAGAACTGAAATCCAACTTTGACACGGATAAGTTAATTAAAGCCAAGAATCAGATAGTCAATACGCTCGTCAAGCTGAACGTGCTGTTGTCGGCAAATAGAGCCTTTCACACCTGCAGCATACGGCGGACGTATGGGATAATCGTTTCTATGATTCACTCAGAGGCAGAGGCCAGTTCGGCTTTGATGTCGTTCACGAGATATGTGTCACTCAT
>DCJB01000023.1 GCA_002317325.1 Bacteroidales bacterium UBA1711 | reverse complement strand
GTTGTCTATTTCTTTTTCGTGTAGTTCTTACTTGGGACAGCGGATGAATACAGAAGACCTTCTTGCATATCAATTGTCACTCGTCAATTCACCCTTCGCAATTCACTTGAAGTGCTTGTAATCTTTCTTGGTTATCTTGCCCCATATCTCCATGGCCTCGCCGTAGTCCTCGGGCGGTTCGTAGGGGTTCTCTTTCTTGCGAAGGCGGACGGCTTTCTGACTGCACGACGAGACGCAGAGACCGCAGCCGAGGCACTTCTCGAGGTTGATGGCCACCCGGCCATCATCGCCCATCGCCAAGCCGCCGAAGGTACACTTCTTGGCACAGAGTCCGCAGCCTACGCAGCGGTCGCGGTCGATGTCAACGTAGTAGTTGCTCCACAGGTCCTTGCTGGGACCGGGATAGTGAGTCTTGAGGAACATCATGCCGCAGCCGCACTCGCAGCAGGAGCAGAGGTTCTCGCCGTCCTTGCTGTTGGAGACATTGACCACGCGGCCGTCCTTCTCACCCTCGCGCAAGATAGCGAGAGCCTCCTCGCGGGTGATTTCGCGTCCCATGCCCGTCTCAATGAAGAAGGTGGCGTAGTCATCGGTCTCAATGCAGGTCTCCAAAGGGTGGTGACAGGGGTTGTTAGGCTTCACCTTGTCGAGCATACGACAGATGCAGTTGGCCACAGAGAAACGGGTGTGGCGGTTGAGGATTTCTTCGAGGTCCTCGTAGGGGGCCACCACCGACCCTTCAACGAACTCCTTGTGCATGGGAATGGTGCGATAAAATGGCATCGTCTGGCTCATGCGGCTGCCAATCTTGGAGCTGATGATGTAGCCCGAGAGGTAGTAGAGCCACTTGCGTTTGGGGTTCTTGACCTGCCACTCCATGAAGCCCATAACAAAGGGGTGCTGCTCGTATTCATAGACCTCGTAGTTGTCGCGGCAGTGGCGGCGGTAAATCTCGCCTCGGCTGACCATGCGCTCGAGGCGTGCCGATGCCTCGGCTTCGGTGAGGCCGTTCTTAGCGGCATACATGGCGGCGGTCTGGAAGCCCGGCGCCATGTTGACAAAGTCGCGGGCATCCTCTTTGCTGAAGATGGACTTGACGAAGAGGCGGTCCATACCCAAGAACGACTTGGGGAAGCCAAAGCTCAACTCGTCGAGCCGATGGAGAAGCTGTGTATAGACGTTCATTTGCTGTTGATTTGCTGGATTAGGTAATTGATAAAAGCCTCCATACCCTCGCCCGTCTTAGCGGAGAGGGGGAAGATGTCTATGCCGGCGTTGAGTATGCGGGCGTTGCGGCGGAGTGCCTCCATATCGAAGTCAAAATAGGGAAGCGTATCGACCTTGGTGACCACCAAGGCACGGCACACCGAGAACATGAGGGGATATTTGACCGCCTTGTCGTCGCCCTCGGGCACAGACAAGAGCATGGAGGGGAGGTCGGCACCGAGGTCGAACTCGGCAGGGCATACCAGGTTGCCAATATTCTCGATGATGACGAGGTCGAGGTTGTCTGTTGGAAGGGATTCGAGCGCCTTGAGTATCATAGGGGCATCAAGGTGGCAGTCGCCGCCGGTGCGCAACTGGACGGTAGGGACGCCGAGGGCCTGCATTTTCTGCGCGTCGATGGTCGATTCAATGTCGCCCTCAATGACGCCGATACGGAAGCGGTCCTTCAGCCGGCGGATGACATCAAGAATGAATGTGGTCTTGCCCGCCCCGGGCGAGGACATGATATTCCAGAGGAAAAAGCCTTTCTCGCGTGAGAGGCTGCGGATAGCGTCGGCCTGCTGGTCATTGTCGGCCAGTATGCACTGCTTGAGGTCAATATAAGTCAGTTCTTCCATTGTTGGCATTTATCTTATTTCGATTCCTAAAATACGGAGCTCGCGACCAGTGACGAGGGTGCCCATGTCGCAGCGGCACTTGGGGCAGCAGGTCTCCTTGATGTTGGTCATGTTGACTGGAAACGTGGTGCCGCAGTCGCGACAGCGGACGGTGGCGGGAATCTCCTTCATTTCCAACAGCGACCCCTCGGCCATGCTGCCCCGGGTGACATAGAGCCAGTATTTCTGCACTATCTCGGGCACGAAGTCGCGCAAGGCGCCCACCTCAATGACCACACGCACGATACGCTCCGCCTCGTTTTGGCGGGCTTTCTCAACCACAGTGTTGAAGATGCTTTTTGCAAAGGGGAGTTCGTGCATGAGAGGGAAAGTAGGCGGGACTTTAGAATATTTTCAGCCGCCGCACAAGGCGCAGCAGACCGGTGGGCAGCAGCTTTATGAGCATGAGGAGGATGGCGTTCCAAATGAACGGGGGGCGTATGCAGGCCCGTTTGTGGAACATGGCTCTGACTGCGCGGCGGGCCAGTCGCTTGGGGCTGACGATGTAACCCAGCAGCAGCCCCACCCGCACCGACGAGGGATTGAGATTGTAGAGCGTGGTGGCCACTGCACCCGGACACACGGTGGTGACATAGACCTTCTTGCGGTAAAGCTCAATATGCAGCGAGCGGGAGAAATTCTTCAGATAGGCTTTGGTGGCCCCGTAGGTGGCAAGACGCTGGACGGGGATACCCGACGTGATGGAACTCATGTTGAGGATATAGCCCGAATGTCCGTGCGCCATATCATTGCCGAAATAGTACATGAGCATGGTGGGCGTATAGACATGGAGATTCAGAATGAGGCTGTTGAACTTCTCGGTGTCTTTGATGAAGTCTTTATCGTGATAGACCCCGGCGTTGTTGACAAGCACCTCCACGCGGTAGTTGTTGACATAACAGAACCGGAAAATTTCTTTGGCCGCCTCCTGACGCGAGAGGTCGCACAGGTAAGGTATGACTGTGATGTGCTTGAAGTCTTGACGAAGCTCGGCTGCCTTCTCTTCAAGGGGGTCTTCTTCGTTGCTAATGATGATAAGGTTGTAGTGATAATCAGCCAAAACGCGGGCATACTCGTAGCCAATCCCGGAGCTGGCACCTGTGATTAAGGCAAATTGATTCATCAGTTTTTTGTGGGTTTTCGATGTGCGGCTGTCCGCACAGGTGATTTATTAACCCTTGGGCGGGGGGGGCCGCCCCGACCGCCCGAGGGGTGTTGGTGGGGTGTTACTTGGCAGCGGCTTGGGTGGCAGTGATGCTGACCACGTTGACAATGTCCTCGACACTGCAACCGCGACTGAGGTCGTTGATGGGGGCGGCCATGCCCTGCATGACGGGACCTACGGCCTCGGCACCAGCGAGACGCTGCACCAGCTTGTAGCAGATGTTGCCGCTCTGGAGGTCGGGGAAGACCAAGACGTTGGCACGGCCGGCGATGTCGCTGCCGGGAGCCTTGCTGGCACCCACTTTGGCCACAATAGCGGCATCGGCCTGCAGTTCGCCGTCCAACTTGACATTGGGGTCGAGTTCGTGGGCCACACGAGTGGCCTCGATTACCTTGTCAACCAGTTCATGCTTGGCGCTGCCCTTGGTGGAGAAACTCAGAATGGCCACGCGGGGTTCTTCAAAGCCGGCAATGGCTTTGGCAGTCTGGGCAGAGACCACGGCAATCTGACCCAACTCGGCTGCGGTGGGGCAGGGTGTGGCGGCACAGTCGGCGAAGACAAACATACCGTTCTCGCCGTAGGTGGAGTCCTTCAGAATCATGATGAAGGCGCCGCTCACGACGCTCACGCCGGGGAGGGTCTTTACAATTTGGAAGGCGGGACGCAGCACGTCGCCAGTGGCGTTGCGCGCACCGGCCACCTCGCCGTCGGCATCGCCGTTCTTGATGAGGAGGCAAGCGAGATAGAGCGGGTCGGCGACCAGCTTCATGGCCTCGTCCATCTGCATACCCTTCTTCTTACGGATTTCGCAGAGCATTTGGGCATAATATTCGCGCTTGGTATTGGCGACGGGGTCGATGATGGTGGCTTTGGCAATGTTCGTCAAGCCCCACTGCGAGGCAAGACCCTTGATTTCCTTTTCGTCGCCCAACAGGATGATGTTGGCAATCTCTTCGCCGAGGATGATGTCGGCGGCTTTCAAGGTGCGTTCCTCGGTGCCCTCGGCCAAAACGATGGTCTTGTGGGCGGCTTTCGCTTTCGAGCGAATCTGTTCAAGTAATGTCATATTGTATCGTTTTTGCTTATTATTTCTTTGTGTATTTGTTTTCAATTACGAGATTTACTGGTCTTCGTATCTATTGACCGAAGAACTCACCATCACCGAGTACTGTATTTTACCGTTTTCTGTCGTAATCATTCCATCGATATTAATCGTTCACATATCACAATCAATCATAGAACACCCAAGTGAGGCCGAATGAGAGGCCGAAGGGCTTGGCGGGATAGTGGGGCAGTATGCAGTAGGATTTGGTCTCAAGGAGTTCGTTGATGTGGCCAGCTTTGACGTAGATGGTGGCCTTCTTGATTTGCAGGTTCACGAAGAGGTCGCCCCACAGGTAGTTTCCCACCTCAACATCGTCCTGGCGATAGAACACGCCAAGGGCAGGGTCGTAGGCATCGGCTTTGAAGGGGGTGTGGTAGCGGAGGTCGGCACCCACTTGGGCGTGCAGCACCTTGCGGAAGAGGAAGAAGTCGGCATAGACAGAGTTTTTGGAGGCGAGGAGCGGCACCCGCACCCGGTCTTGGTGACTGCTGTATTGAAGCAGCTGCTGCATATCATAGTGCAGCCAATTCCAAAAGCAGAACTCCATATTCACCCGCCCTTGGAGGAGCAATGCGCCACCGTCGGCTTGGGCGGGGCAGAGCATGGCAGAGCCATCGTCGAGCGTCCGACGCACAAACCAAATGTTGTTGTCGATATGGTTGAGTGCAACGGCAGCATTCAAGAAGCCGCCTTGCCAGTACAGGGCTTCGACCTTGCGGACACCGATGTTTTTCAGGTTCGAAGCCTCCACGGGGCTATTGGGTCGGAGGCACTGGACGGTGTAGATGAGGTCGGGGGCATCGGACTCTACCACTGCGTGAACGGCAACACTGCGTTCTGAGCGGCCTAACGAGTCGCGGAAGGGGAAGAGCAGCCGGCCGTCGAGGTTATACTGGCTGAAGGTCGGCGTGGCTTCGGCCAAGACGGTGAGTTCGGTGCCCCGCCAAGGCGACAGCTGCGCCCTGACGTAGGGGAAGAGCGACACCTCTGTGGTAGAAGGCCGGGCATAGACACTCTCGTCGAGTTTGGTCCACTCAACCTCGGGCCGGATACCCGCTTGGAGTTTGAGCGGATTCACCCAGCGGGAGTCGGGATAGGCATCATTGGTCCAAAAGAGGGTGGTGGTGAAATGGTTGTAGAAGAGAGAGTCGTTGTAGCGGTACTTGTGCCGGTCCAGCTGCAAATCGAGGCGGACCACGCCGGTGTTGAATATCTTCGGCGTGCTGGGGTACAGCGTGTCGCAGCCCACCACCGTGTCGCGGAGGCGGACGACGGTGTCGTGGGTGACGGAGTCGGCCACAGTGTCCATCAACTGCTTGCGGATGGGGCGGTACCACTCCACTTGGCGGACGGTGTTGAACGACTGGCGGGCAAAGAGCGTAAGGTCGCTGCTGAAGCTGCCGCGGCTGTTGCTGACCACCGGCACGCCAGTGGCGCTGCCGCCGAGTCCCCTCAAGAAAGCCGACTCGTTGAGCAGACCGCCGTTCTCGCCGATGAGCATTCGCTGCCAGATGGCGCCGGCGGCCAGTTGGTAACGAGAGTCTCGGCTGTAGTAGTTAGAGTTGACGTCGAGCAGATGGTCTGAAGCCGCGGTGTTGGCGTAGGTGCCCTTAGGCCCGATGAGCTGGTAGTCGATGGCGAAGTTCCAGCGTGGGTTTATATTCTGTGTGTGGAGGAGGTGCAGCTGGTAGTCGCGTTTGAGCGAGCTGTTGTAAGAGAGCAGCGTGAGCGGGTGCTGCACCTGATAGAGCGACACATTGTCGGGCGTTTTGAAGAGTCCGGGGTAGAGCGACGGCTTGAATGCCCCGCCCAAGCGGGAAGAGTAGTCGTGGAATAGTTCGAGGTGCGGATGGCCCAGTTCGGTGACGGTGAGGTAATAGTTGCCGTTGAGGGCATCAAGACGGTCGCAGAACTGGGCGCCCGTGAGGCGGTGGCTGAGGTGGCGATATTCCAACATCTTCACCTCGTTGGGCTTGCTGTTGAAAGTGAAGACTGAGGCCTGCTGCACGCTGTCGGGCACCTCCACGTGGTACTCGATACCCTTAGGCTTGTCCTGAGACGAGTTTTCCTGCCCCCATGCCGCGGCGGACAGGAGGAGGAAGAGCAAGAGAACGAAATGCCACAGGCGGCCCATCAATTGTTTTGGAGGAAGCGTTCAACATCCATGGCGGCCGTGCAGCCCTTGCCGGCGGCCACGATAGCCTGGCGGTAGTGGGGGTCGCAGACATCGCCGGCGGCGAAGACACCCGGAATATTGGTGGCGGCATGAGGGCTGTTCACCTTGATGTAGCCCTGCTCGTCGAGTTCGACCTGACCTTTGAGAAAGTCGGTGTTGGGCTTGTGTCCGATGGCCACAAACACGCCCGAGAGGTCGATATGGCGTAGGCTGCCCGTCTTGATGTCTTCCACTTCGACACCCGTAACGCCGTCGAGGTCGTCGCCGCAAATCTCGTGGATGCGGCTGCTCCATAGCATCTCGATTTTTGGGTTGCTGAGTACCTTGTGCTGCATAGACTTGGAGGCGCGCAGCTCGTCGCGACGGTGGACCAGATAGACCTTGCTGCAAAGGGTGGAGAGGTAGTTGGCCTCCTCGCAAGCGGTGTCGCCGCCGCCCACCACCAGCACCTCCTGGTTCTTGTAGAAATAGCCGTCGCAGGTGGCGCAGGCGCTCACCCCCTGGCCGTAGAACTTCTTCTCACTGTCGAGGCCTATCCATTTGGCGGAAGCGCCGGTGGCGATGACCACCGTATCGGCCTCGATGATGTTGCCGTGGTCGTCGGTGAGGTGGAAGGGGCGGGCGGAGAGGTCGGCTTCGACGATATAGCCCGTGCGGACCTCGGCGCCGAAACGGAGGGCCTGTTTGCGGAGGTCGGCCATCATGTCGGTGCCCGAAATGCCCTCGGGATAGCCGGGGAAATTCTCTATCTCGGTGGTGATGGTGAGCTGGCCTCCGGGCTGCATACCCTCATAGACGAGGGGGTGGAGGTCGGCGCGGCCGGTATAGATGGCCGCAGTGAAGCCGGCAGGGCCGGAACCTATGATAAGGCAGTGTGTGTGTTCCATAATATTATTGATTGGTTTCTATCAGTTTGTTGCGTTTCTTACATAGCGAGAAATAGACGGTGTAGCCTAAGCCGACGGCTATGATGATGGCCTGCTGCGAGCCCCAGAGGAGCCAGCCGGCGGCGGTCCCCACCTCGAGGGTGATGCCGTAGAGGGCGAGGGCGAGCTGCACCATGACGGGATAGACCCCGAGGCCGCCCTGCGAGAAGGTCATGCCGATGGAGCCGAAGAGGTAGAGGGCGAAGGCGGCCTTGACACCAAGACCCGCAGTCTCGGGGAAGGCTTGGAAGATGATGAATCCGCCCAGCATATAGAGGAAGTAGATGAAGAGGCTGTAGAAGACGAAGAGGCAGGTGTCTTTGAGGCCGAGGTGGAAAATGCTGGCCACGCCGTCGAAACAGCCGCGGACGAGGCTGTCAATCTTGCGGAAAGGGGCGAAGCGGAGCAGTCTCTTCCAAAAGAGCCTATAGCCCGCCCAGCCTATCAGCGCGGCTCCGACGAGCAGGGCGCAGAGCAGCGGCAGGCTGGGAAGCGAGCCGGCCTTCTGCAGCAGACCGTCGTAGAGCCAACCCTTGATGTCGGAGTACATGACAAGCATACCAGCCAGCACCACCAACCCGAAGAGCAGCACGTCGATGACGCGCTCCGTCACCACGGTGCCGAGTGACTTCTCTATGGGGATGTCGGCCGAGGTGCGGAGCGTGGCGCAGCGCAGCACCTCGCCGAGACGGGGGAAGGCCAAGTTGGCCATATAGGCCACCACCACCGAGCCGAAGGTCTTGTTGAGGGAGGGGCGGTAGCCGAGGGGGCGGTAGAGCAGCTGCCAGCGAAGCGCGCGCACGAGATGGCTGAAGAGGCAGCAGACCATGGCCGCCGCCACCCACCCGTAATTGGCGCCTACAAACGACTCCCAAACCGTGCGTTTCTGCTCAGGTTCGAGTTTGAGCAAGAACCAGTAGATGAAGAAAAAGCCAATGCCAATAAAAAGGATGGGCTTCAGCACCTGCGAGGCACGGAACTTGGAGGACTTGTCTGCGGGTGTGGCCATAGGGCTAACGAAGTTGGTTGTCCTTGGGGAAGATGACGGTGGGGTGCCATTGGCGGGCTTCCTCGAAGTCCATCATGGCGTACGAAGCAATGATGAGCAAGTCACCCACGCGGGCCTTGTGGGCTGCAGCGCCGTTGATGCCAATCACGCCGCTGCCCGCCTCGCCGCTGATGACGTAGGTGTGGAACCGCTCACCGTTGGTGATGTTGTAAATATCGACCTGTTCGTTCTCAATGATATTGGCCGCGGCCATAAGATCGGAGTCGATGGTGATGCTGCCGATGTAGTCGAGGTCGGCTTCGGTGACAGTGACTCTATGTATTTTAGATTTCAGTACGTTTACCAGCATGGTATGAGTAATATGGAATGCGGAGCACCCTCCGCAGCGGTTATAGTATGGTGTTTGACAAAATCAGCCAAAGGAGCAGGAAGACGATGAGGCAGTAGAGCATGATTTTGGTTGCGGGGATAGGCTTCATGTAGTCCGAGTCGGAGATGTCGAAACGGCGTTTGATTTTAATCTGCCGCTTGGAGGCGCGGTATTTCTCGGCGAGCGACTGGTCGCAAGACTCCTGCAAAGAGTTGGCGGCCTCGGAGACCGCTCCCTCTCCCCCACCCCCGAAACGGGGCTGGTAGTGGAACTGAGGCATCTCCCGCTTGCGGAAGAGGTCGCGCCAAGTGAAACGCGAGGCTTTGGCAGCCGACTCGCGGTCCAGCTGGCGGACGCGGTTGCGGAAGTAGTCCAAATCGTCCTCCTCCCCTTCTGCCGCGGCGGGAGCCTCCTCGGCCTTGCGATGCTCCTGCTCGACGGCATACTTCAGCTTCAGCGCCTCCCACTTCTCCTTCTCGGGGTCGTAGAAACGGGGCTGATAGTGGAATCGGCGGGGCTTCTCTACTTCAAACATGGTGTCTCGGATATTACTGCGTTCATAGGCACGTCCAGGTCGTCAGTTGGCACCAACGGCACCATCTGGAAGTCGAAAGCCACGCCAACCTTAAAGGCGCGGGGCGTGGTCTTGAGCAGACGGTCGTAGAATCCTCTGCCGCGCCCCATACGATGATTGAGACGGTCGAAAGCCACGCCAGGCACGATGATGACCTCGATATTGCCGTAGTCGAGGAACTCGTCGCCCGTCGGCTCGCCTATTCCGAACTGCTCGCCCGCCACCAAGCAGTCGGGCCCGGTGTATTGTCGGAGACGCAGCTCGTCGCCATCGACACAAGGCAGGAGCAGCCGCTTCTGCCTGTACCAACGGGCGACAAAGTCGTGGGTCTGCACCTCGTCCTCCATAGACCAGTAGAGCAGCACCGTGTCGGCACTGCGGAACTGGGGCAGACGTTCCACCTGATCCATAATGGCGGCCGAGCGGCGGAGCTTCTCCTCGTATGGGACGGCTTTTTTGGCGGCCCTAATCCTTGCGCGCAACTCTTTCTTTTCCATCTGAACGGTTCAGTATTCAGTCTTGATTTGTCTCAACACGTCCGCCCCCAAAAGGGAAACCCGGGTTGCCGGGCGGCAACTGCCACCCAAAAGACAGCACCTCCGGCGGAGCCGAAAGATTCCTTGCCTAATTACAACCCAGTAAGAGCGGACTCGGAACAAGCGAGCAATTAGAACGGCAGGTCGTCTTCGGGCTTGAGGGGCGAGGCAAACGAGGGCTGGGGAGCCGCTGGAGCCGCCTGCACAGGCTGCGGAGCGGCCGCGGCCGGCATGGGCTGTGGAGCCGCCGGGGCGGGCTGCCAGGCATAGCCGGCGGGCGCGGCGGGCATCTGACCGGGCACATACGACTGGATGCGGGAGCAACGGAGATCGGTGTACCAGCGTTCCTGATACTCGCGCGACTCGGGCATGAAGTTGACAATGACGGGGCTGTTCATCGGAATGGCAGCCACCATGGCAATGCGGTCTTCGCCAAACGTGGTGAAGGCAACGGTCCGCGGGTACTCGCCGTCGGTTTCAATAACAAATCCGCCTCGCACCCAAGGTCCGCGCTGGCTTTCGCCTCTCACTTCCTGCAAAATCTTGATTAACTTACCGGTTATTTCCATATCAAAAATGATTGTTTTATTGTTTCTCAATACGATACAGTGCTTCCTCAATAGAGAAAACACAGGGCAAAGATAACGTTTTTTTCGCAAAATGGGCGAAAAAGTTTTCAACAGTATCGCAGGGAGGGGGAAAGCAGTCCGCTGGGCTACTTGCTCCCCGTCCGCCGCTGGAAGAAGAAGATGAGGAACACGGTGATGGCCACCATCACGCCCACCACGCACCAAAAGGCCGTCACGCTGGAGGCGAACGGGAACGAGAGGTTCATGCCGAACAACCCGGTGACCACCGTGAGGGGGAGCATGATGGTGGAGAAATAGGTCAGCACCATCATGATGTCATTGGTTCGGTTGGCCTGCAAGGAGTCAAACGTCTTGGACAGGCCCTCAATTAACTCGCCGTAGTCCTCAATGGAGTCGAACATCTTCTGATACTGGTCGAGAATGTTGCCCCAGTAGTCCTCCATATCGAGCACATCGGGCGAGACGAACCCCTTGATGGCGCCGCCCTCAAACATGTGGAGCACCCGCAGCTGAGGCTTGAACGTAGTGTTGAGGAGGATGATGTTGCGACGGGTGATGGAGATTAGTTCGATGATGCTCCGAGCCTTCTTGTTGAAGATGTCGTAGTTGATAAGGTCCACCTCCGAACCCACCCGCATGATGAGGGTGTAAGTCTCAAGCATCAGTCGGTCGAGGATGGTGTAGAGCAGTATGTCGCTGGAGGAGAGTTTCTCTTTCACGTCCTCGTCGTTGTTGGCCAAGTCCTCGCTTATCTCCTCGAAGAGCTTCTTCACCACCCAGTGCGACTTGCCGATGGTGATGATATAGTCACGGCCCCAAAAGATTTTCACCTCTCGGATGCGGATGAACTTGTTGCCTTTGTCAAAATAGGGGAAGTGGAGAATCAGAAAGTAGTAATCGTCGTATTCGTCTATCTTAGGTCTCTGGTTGGTGCCCCGGCAGTCTTCAATATCCAACGGGTGAAAGTTAAATTCCTCCAACAGATAGCGGTAGTCCTCCTCACTTGGATTGGTGATGTGCTGCCATTTCAAAGACTGGTATTGGATAGTCTCTATCATGGATTTCCTCCCTTTCTTTTGTGATCACTTGGTGGTCAGGATTCTACATTCGATTACACTTTTACGTTTGACAGTGCAAAGTTACGTTTTTTTTTGGAATCGGAGGCATAAAAATGCGCCGAGCAGGGGGCAGAATGCCGATTTTCTCCCCGAACATAGCAGTGGCGAGTGGGAGGAGGAGGCGACGCGGCAAGGGCAGCGGGCGGCGAGTCAGGGCTTCAGCGGCTTCCTCATCACCTCGTTTCTGAGGAACGAGAAGCCGAGCTGCACGTTGACGGAATGGCCCGAGGGGGAGCCTTGGACAGAGCCGAACCGCTCATGCGTGGCAAAGACCCTCAAGTTGAGCGACACATATTCGTGGCCCGTATCGAA
>DCJB01000018.1 GCA_002317325.1 Bacteroidales bacterium UBA1711 | reverse complement strand
GTCGGCGGTTGGAAGCGGGGGAACAAAAAATGCGCTAATCCAAATTAATTGTGTATCTTTGCACTTCAAAAAGTTATGCAGAAAATGAAGAAAGTGTTCACGATTGCCCTGCTGCTGGCGGCAGCAATGAGCATTAACGCGCAGGAGGTTAGTTCGAAGGCCAAGGCCGTGAGGATGCTTGCCTACGCCCGTAGCGAATATCAGGTGAAGGACGTGAAAGTCTATGCCGACACGATGACAGTCTTTTCGCTTGCCGACCAGCCCATCTATCCTTTCGGCAAGTGGGCCACAGTGGAGCAGTTTATCACCAACAACCAGCTGCACTGGTATCGCAAGAGCGGCTACAAGACTTTTTACGACACCATGACCGTGGCGGTGAACACACTGGAGCGCTTGGACGGCTCGAATATCAATTTTTATCGCAGCATTTGGACCAGCAAGCTGGAGATGGTGGCCGCCCGCATAACCGACACCGCCATTGCGTTGGACAACGGCATACACGTGGGCATGAGCAAGGCCGACGTCTTCAAGACCATCTTCAAGAGCTTCCCCAAGTCCTACACGTCGGACATTCGGGTGTTGAAGGTCATAGCGGGCGCCGCCGAGGTGGGAGAGGTCTATACCTTCAAGGGCGATAAGCTCAAGCTTATCCAGGTGGTGAGCAAGTATAAGTACTATTGATTATCCGCTTCGCCGAGCGTCCGTTCTGCGGGCGGCGGCGTTGCTGCTGCGTCGTCTTCCGATGGACAAGCGGGTGGGACTCTTTTTTGGCACGTTCAACCCCGTGCACGTGGGTCATTTAGTAATCGCCGGCGCCATGCTGGGCGGCACGGGCATAGACGAGGTGTGGATGGTGGTGTCGCCGCAGAACCCCATGAAGGAGCGGCGGGCCCTGCTGGCCGACCGTCAGCGCTTGGAGATGGTGCGCCGCGCCATTGGCGACAACAGCCGCCTCCGCGCTTGCGACATCGAGTTCGGCCTCCCCATTCCCTCCTACACGGCCCGCACCCTCGCCTTCCTCGCCGAGCGGCATCCCCGCTGTGAGTTCTGCCTCATCATGGGGTCCGACAACCTGGAGACCTTCGACCGCTGGCGCAACTGGGAGTGGATTATTGAGAACTATAGGCTCTATGTCTATCCGCGGCCGGGACATACCGACTGCCGCTTGTCCGCCCACCCTCATGTGCAGATGGTGGAGGTGCCGCTGATGGAGATATCCTCCACCTACGTGCGCGAGCAGATAAGGTTAGGGCGCGACGCGCGCTATTTAGTGCCGCCCGCGGCGTTTGAATACCTCTCCGAAATGCACTTCTATGAGGGGCCCGGCTGCGGGAGCGGGCGCGAGGAGGCATAAAGAGAGCGGCCGCCCAGCCCGAAGGGGTGGGCGGCCGCTCTGACTATTGGCCGGGTGGGGTGTGCTACGCCTTTTTGCGGCGGCTCGGCTTCTTGGGTTCGGGTTCGGGGGCGGACTGTTCGGCCTCCATGCGGGCCAGCTCTTCGGGCGGGATTTCGGCGTTGGCAAAGATTTCGCTGTCGATGTCCATCAGTTCTTCGTCGGTGGGTTCGTATTCTTCGCCTTCGTCGGGGGAGGCGCCTTCGGTAGCCTCTCCCTCCTCTTCGTCGTAGTCGTCGGAATCCTCCTCTTCGTCATACTCGTCGCTGAAGGCTTCGGTGAGTTCTTCGCCGAGCGCGCTGAGAGAGCCGGACTCGGGGGCCTTCTTCTTGCGACGGTTCTCGGTCAGGTCTTCGTAGGCGCCGTGGCGCACCTGCCGTTCGGTGTGGGTGACGCTGTCGGCCTCCTCCTCTTTGTCGATGGCCTCCTGCAGGGGTGCGAACTCCACGTCCACCTTCTCCACCTCTTCGTCGAAGTAGTCCTTCTCGGGTTCGTCGTCGGTGAAGGTGGTGTCAATCTTCACATCGAATTTGACCATATAAACCGTGTCCTCGGTTTCGAGAGGCACTACGAAAATAGGCTCGCCGTTGGGTTTGGCGGAGCGCTGCAAATGCTCCTTATATCCGTCGGGATAGGCTTCCTTGAGCAATCCCTTCAATTCGTCGGAAATGTTCTTGTAGCTGACTATCAAGTTTCTTTTGTGAGTTCTGTGAGGTTTCATAGCAGTTGAAATTTTTGCAAGTATAACAACTTTATTTAAAACAAGCGGTATTTGTATGCAAAAAAGTTTTCAACAGCCGTTGGGAGCGAGGCGAGGGGTAAGAAAAGCAGGAGTGGCGGGAGCCTCGGGAGGCTCCCGCCACTCGGGGAGGTCGCTGTTCTTTGGGCGGGCGGCTATTCCACCGTCACGCTCTTGGCGAGGTTGCGTGGCTGGTCCACGTTGCGGCCCTTGGCCACCGCCACATAATAACTCAGCAGCTGCAGCGGGATAACCGCGAGGAGCGGCACGAAGCAGTCGCGCGTGTCGGGAATGATGAAAGAGAAGTCGCTCATTTCGCGCACCACCGTGTCGCCTTCCGTCACCACGGAGATAATGCGGCCTTTGCGCGACTTCACCTCCTGGATGTTGCTCACCACCTTGTCGTACATACCCTTCTTGGGAGCGATGACCACCACGGGCATTTCGTCGTCGATGAGGGCGATGGGTCCGTGCTTCATTTCGGCGGCGGGGTAGCCTTCGGCGTGGATATAGCTGATTTCCTTCAGTTTCAAAGCACCTTCGAGTGCCACGGGGTAGTTGTAGCCGCGGCCGAGGTAGATGAAGTTCTTGGCGTAGGTGAAGCGCTGGGCGAAGTCGGCGATGCCTTTGTTGTGGTCGAGGGTCCACTGCATTTTGTCGGGAATCTGCTGCAGTTCGTTCACCAGCATGTGGAACATTTGGTCGCTGAGGGTCTTGCGTTCGCGTGCGATGGTGAGGCCGAGGAGGCCGAGTGTTAGCACCTGACCGGTGAAAGCCTTGGTGGAGGCTACGCCGATTTCGGGTCCCACGTGGAGGTAGGTGCCGCTGTCGGTGGCGCGTGAGATGCTGGAGCCGATGACGTTGCAGATGCCGTAGAGGAAGGCGCCCTTGCTCCGTGCCAGCTGGATGGCGGCGAGGGTGTCGGCCGTCTCGCCCGACTGGGAGACGGCAATGACCACGTCGTCGGTGTTGATGACTGGGTTGCGGTAGCGGAACTCCGAGGCATACTCCACCTCCACGGGTATTTGGCAAGCCTCTTCGATGAAGTATTTGCCGATGAGCGCCGAGTGCCACGAGGTGCCGCAGGCGCAGATGATGATGCGTCGGGCGTTGATGAACTTTTCCTTGTGGTCGATGACGCCGCTCAGGTTCACGTCGAGAGTTTCGGGGTTGATGCGGCCGCGGATGCAGGTGCGCAGGGCGCCGGGCTGTTCCCAAATCTCTTTGAGCATAAAGTGGGGGTAGCCGCCCTTCTCCAACTGGTCGAGGTTCATCTGGAGCGTCACCATCTGCGGGGTCTGCTTCACGTTGCTGAGGTTGGCAATCTCGATGCGGCCTGCGCGGTCCATGATGGCGATTTCCTCGTCCTTGAGGTAGATGACCTGGTTGGTGTACTCGATGATGGGGGTGGCGTCGGAGCCCACATAGAACTCGCTGCGGCCGGTGTCGCTTTTGCCTACGCCCACAATCAGCGGGCTGCCCTTGCGGGCGCAGACCAGCTGGTCGGGGTGGCTTTTCTCGAGGATGGCGATGGCGTAGGCGCCCACGACGTTTTTCAGCGCCTGCTGTGTGGCGGTGTAGAGGTCGCACTTGTGGCTGTTCATCATATACTCCACCAACTGCACCAGCACCTCGGTGTCGGTGTCGCTGCAGAAGGTCATGCCGTTCTTCTCGAGTTCGGCGCGGAGCGACTTGTAGTTCTCGATGATGCCGTTGTGGACCAGCGCGAGGTTCTTAGACTGCGAGAAGTGGGGGTGGGCGTTGGCTGCGTTGGGTTCGCCGTGGGTGGCCCAGCGGGTGTGGGCGATGCCGATGGTGCCGCTCACGTCTTTGTCCTTCACGGATTCTTCGAGTGCTGTGACTTTGCCTTTGGACTTGAAGACGTTGAGGTCGCCGCGGTTGTTGATGAGCGACACGCCGGCGCTGTCGTAGCCGCGATATTCCAGCCTGTGCAGGCC
>DCJB01000036.1:24469-32832 GCA_002317325.1 Bacteroidales bacterium UBA1711 | reverse complement strand
TACGACAAGTTGTTCGACCGAGGGTTTATCACTTTCACTGATGACAAACGGATGATTGTCTCAAACTGGTTATCGCAGAAGAACCAAGAACGACTGAATTTGCAGAACGAAAAGCGTTTCCCCCGGCTGCCCGTTGATGACGAGCGTGCCAGTTATTTGCACTTCCACCAAAAGAACGTCTTCAAAGGCTGAGGGCTTCCCCCAATCCGCTGCGGATAGTTTGTCCGATCGGTTGAAGGTTGTTGCCTTTTTCATGCCGCCCCCCAAATGCGCGGCATTTGGGGGTGCGGGCATTGGGACGTTGATAAGATTTTCCCTCGCTGATTGAGGAAAAATGATTACTTTTGCATCGAGAAAGCGTGACATCACTGTTCCCGTTTTCGGCTGTTATGCAGGACTATAATTTAGGTTTTATCTCGAATGAGGACATCTTCCGCCATGTGAAGGAGACGGTGATGCTCTACTCTTCCCGCATGGATTTGCAAAAGTTCAACAGCAATCTCATCGACCCCATCAAGCTCACTTTCGACCAGAAGGTGTTGGGCAAGTCGATGGAGGACGCTGTGGCTTTTGAGTGTCTGCGCCAAGAGGATAAGTCGAATAACAACCACATTGGCTACTTCCATCAGAAACTATTCTCCTACGCCGGCAGCGGTTGGGAAGTCCCCGAAGCAGGTTTTGACGTAGTGAACCGCAACCGACACATCTTCGCCCTGATAACCAATAAGCATAACACGATGGACAACCGCAGTCTGCAACGGGCTTATTTGGAAATGCAGTCCAAATTGTTGGAGGACAAACAGGCTACCTGTATGTTGGTTGAGGTGATTTCCGAAAGGTCTCAAAATGTTCCGTGGAGACAAACCCTCAAGGGTGTACAGTGTGAACATACAGCCATTCGTAAGATGTCCATGGATAAGTTCTATGAGATAGTCTTTGGCGATGCAACCGCATTCCTCAGATTGTGCAAGGCTCTTCCGGCAATCCTGGACGATGTCTTGGAACAGTCTGGTCAGTGGGAATTGTACGATACTGTTCTTAACGAGCTTCGACAACTGTCTCCTAATGTGACCGATAGTCTATTCAAACTTACATTCGGCACCTATGCTGGAGTTGGTGTGTTTGGTTGAGTGAGATAGAATTGACCTTATAATGGGCTGCCATGAGTCGTTGTATGAGGGCGCTCAATTGTGCTTTTGGATTCCTTCCTTGCAGGTGAGTAGGGTGCTGAACAGCCTTCTCAATGCTGTGGATAGCAGGGCGGGGCTGTGTCAGGGCTCAGGCGGATGTGCCCGTTCTGAACTTGGGCGCGGACGCCGAAGACGGCGGCGATGTTGTCGGGGGTCAGCCCTTGGGCGATGGGCCCCTGGTAGCGGACGGCGCCCGAGTGGAGGAGCAGCAGGTTGTCGCAATATTGGAGGGCCATGTTGAGGTCGTGGATGACCAAGAGGATGGTCTTGCCCTGCTGCCGGTTGATGTCGCGCAGCAGCTGGAGTATCTCAAATTGGTGGGCGATGTCGAGGTTGGATATGGGCTCGTCTAACAGCATGATCGGCGTCTGCTGCGCCAGGGCGCGGGCGAGCATGACGCGCTGCAGCTCCCCCCCGCTCATCTGTCCGGGCTTGGCGAAGCGGAGGTGCCACGTGTTGGTTTGGTGGAGGCACTGCTCCACAATGCGCCAGTCCTCTTCCGACTCGTTCTGCAGCCGCCGCTGGTAGGGGTTGCGGCCCATGAGCACGGTCTCGAAGGCCGAGAACTCGAAGTCGGTCTGCGGGTGCTGCCGCACGAGGGAGACCCGTTGGGCCAGCTCGCGGGCTGTGTAGCCGCCCACGGGCCTACCCGCTACCAGCACCCGTCCCTGCCGGGGCTCCAGCAGTCCCGCGGCCAATCGCAGGAGGGTGGTCTTGCCGCACCCGTTGCCGCCCATCACGGCGTAGAATCCCCCCGCCTCTATGTGGGCGGTGACGTTTTCCAGCACGGGGGTGCTGCTGTAGCCGTAGCTGAGGTCGTCGAAGGTTATCATGGGCGGGGGTCAGTAGCGTTTCTTGTTCTTGTAGAGCAGCCAGATGAACAGCGGCGCCCCCACGAGGGCGGTGAGGCTGCCCACGGGCAGTTCGGCGGGCATGAGGAGGGTCCGGGCCAGCGTGTCGCACACCAGCAGGAAGAGTCCGCCCGCCACGGCGGAAAAGGGGATGACGGCGCGGTTGTCCCAGCCCACCGCCAACCGCACGCAGTGCGGCACCACCAGCCCCACGAACCCTATCACGCCGCACGCCGACACGCAGAAGGCGACCATGAGGGTGGTGGCGGCCAGCAGCCGACGCTTCACCCGCTCCACTTCCACGCCGAGGCTCCGGGCCGTCTCGCTGCCGGCCAGCAGCAGGTTCAGGTCGCGTCCGTGGTAGGCCGTCAGCAGTATGCCCGCCGCCGCCACCGGCGTCACCGCCGCCACGTCGGCCCACGAGGCCGCCGACAGGCTGCCCATCGTCCAAAAGATGATGCTCTCCATCTTGTCTTGGTTCAGAGCCATGAGCAGCGACACGATGGCCGACACAAGGAAGGTGATGCACACCCCCGTGAGCAGCAGGGTGGTGGTGTGCATACGGTTGCCGATGGAGGCTATGCGGTAGATGGCCGCCACGGTGAGCAGACCCGTGGCCAAGGCACAGCCCCCCACCCCCATGAGGCACGACTCAAGACCGACGACGATGGCCAAAGCCGCCCCGAGCGAAGCACCCGACGAGATTCCCAGCACGTATGGATCGGTCAGCGGGTTGCGGAACACCGACTGGTAGGCCGCGCCGCACACCGACAGGGCGCTGCCGCATAGCACCGCCAGCAGCACCCGCGGCAGCCGCAGGTGCCACACGATGGGCGACTCCCACAGGTCGGCCCACCCCACGCGGGCGGCGCCGAGGACGAGGCTGCCCGCCATGGCGGCGGCCAGCAACACCAAGCACACCCCCCACAGCAGGAGGCGGCGACGGCGGTTGAGTGGGCGGCGGCTGTTCATCGGTCGGACGGCGGGAGGGCGTGGGTCAGCGGCGGCTCTCGCCGGCGGCCAGCAGGTCGTGCATGGTGCAGATGCCCGTGTGCTCAATCAGATACTCGGCGGCCAGCACGGCTCCGGCAGCCAGCCCCTTGCGGCTCTTGGCCGAGTGGCGCAGGGTGATGGTGTCTTCGTCGCTGTCGTACGTCACCTCGTGGATGCCCGGCACCTCGCCTTCGCGGATCGAGGTGATGGGAATGGTTTTGCGGGTCAGCCGGCGGGCGGGCTTGGCTCCCGGTCCTTCGGTCAGCACCCACCGCTCCTTGCGCTGCAGCTCTTCTATTATGTCGTTGGCCAAGGTGATGGCGGTGCCGCTCGGCGCGTCTATCTTGTGTATGTGGTGCGTCTCGCTGATGGAGACTTCGTAACCGGGGCGACTGTCCATGAGCCGGGCCAGCCGGCTGTTGAGCTCGAACATGATGTTCATGCCGATGCTGAAGTTTGAGGCCACAAACAGCCGCTGCCCGCGCTGCTGGCAGTCGTGGGCCACGCTCTCCAAGTGGTCATACCAGCCCGTGGTGCCGACCACCACAGGCAGGTTCATGTCAAAACACCGCATGATGTTGCCCACCGCGGTGGCAGGGGTGGAGAAATCCACGGCCACATCGCAGCCGCGCACCTCGTCGAGTTTCTCCATCCAGTCGTCTTCGTCATCCACGGCCGCACCGATGGTGTGGCCCCGCTCGATGGCGGCCGCCTCAACGGCTCGCCCCATCTTCCCGTATCCCAAAAGCGCTATTCTCATATAGGGTTGTTTCTTTGCTGTTCGTTGTCGGTCAAGTGGCAGTTCTGCCCCGTCAAAGCAGTGCGTTTGCGGCACAAACAACATCTTCCGCTATTGTTGGAAGATATAAATTGTATTGACACACTGTATCTTGTGTTCCTTAACACCGAAAATATCCCCTGCTTCGACAATGCAAAGTTACACATTTTTCACCGATTATCACCCCAAAATATCCGCCCCCCTCCCCCCCGCCCCGGCAAATCCGTCCCCCCAAAAAATTCTAAATTCTTAATTCTAAATTCTTTATCCGCTTCCCCCCGCCAGATCCGCCCCCCCAAAAACTCTAAATTCTTAATTCTAAATTCTAAATTCTTTATCTCCCCCCCAAAAAAACTTTCCCAAAGAAATCAAAAAAAAACTCAAAACGGCAATATTATTATTTCTTTGCCGTTCTTTAGGGCATATTTTTGTGCAAATAGAAAACTCTAAATAACTATGGAAGAGACCGTAAACATTCAAGAACTGAACGAGCGAATCCAGCGCGAAAGCGCCTTTGTGGATGTGCTGACCATGGAGCTGCGAAAGAACATCGTGGGGCAGAAACACATGATAGAGGGATTGATGATCGGACTGTTGAGCAACGGACACATCCTCCTCGAAGGTGTGCCTGGCCTTGCCAAGACCCTCACCATCACCTCGCTGGCACAGGCTATCGACGCCAAATTCAGCCGCATCCAGTTCACCCCCGACCTGCTGCCCGCCGACTTGGTGGGTACGATGATATACAGCCAGAAGAGCGAGTCGTTTGTGGTGAAGAAAGGCCCCATCTTCTCCAACTTCGTCTTGGCCGACGAAATCAACCGCGCTCCCGCCAAGGTCCAGAGCGCCCTCCTCGAAGCCATGCAGGAACGTCAGGTCACCATCGGCGAGAACACCTACAAACTCGACGAGCCCTTCCTCGTCATGGCCACCCAAAACCCCATCGAGCAGGAAGGCACATATCCGCTCCCTGAGGCTCAGGTGGATCGCTTCATGCTGAAGGTGGTCATCAGCTACCCCCGCAAAGAGGAGGAACGACAGATTCTGCACCAGCAGATGAGCGGCGGCTTCGCCAAGCAGCAGCCAGTCCTCAAACCCGCCGACATACTCAAGGCCCGCGAGGTGGTGCGCGAGGTCTATATGGACGAGAAGATTGAGAACTATATCACCGACATCGTCTTTGCCACCCGCTACCCCGAGCAGTACCAGCTCGCCAAACTCAACGGCATTGTGGGCTATGGCGCCTCGCCCCGCGGCAGCATCTGCCTCGCCCTCGCCTCCAAGGCCTACGCCTTCATGCGCCGCCGCGGTTATGTGGTGCCCGAGGATGTGCGCGCCGTGGCCATGGACGTGCTGCGCCACCGCATCGGCCTCACCTACGAGGCCGAGGCCGAGAACATCACCAGCGAAGAGGTGGTGAACGAGATTCTGAACCGTGTGGACGTGCCCTGACAATCGCCCCGCGCCCCCTTCCGGGGGTTGTTTGGTCTAACGGTTTGACACTTTTATCTATGCGTGAGAACAAAGAGATAATCAAGAAGGTACGAAAGATTGAGATTAAGGCGCGGGGACTGTCGCGGCAGCTCTTCTCGGGCGAGTACCACAGCGCCTTCAAGGGCAGGGGAATGGCTTTCAGCGAGGTGCGCGAGTACCACTATGGCGATGACGTGCGCAGTATCGACTGGAACGTCACCGCCCGCCTCAGCCATCCCTACGTCAAAGTCTTTGAGGAAGAACGCGAACTGACGGTCATGCTCCTCGTGGATGTGAGCGGCTCCAACCGCTTCGGCACCCACCATCAGTTCAAAGAGGAACTGGTGGCCGAGGTGGCCGCCACCCTCGCTTTCAGCGCTATCCAGAACAACGACAAGGTGGGCGTAATCCTTTTCAGCGACAAGATCGAGAAGTTCATCCCCCCCAAGAAGGGCAGCAGCCACATCTTGCGCATCATTCGCGAACTCATCACTTTCCAGCCCACCAGCAACGGCACCGACATCGGCGAGGCCCTCCGCTATTTCTCCAACGCCATCAAGAAACGCTGCACCGCTTTTCTGATGAGCGACTTTTACGACGACAACTACACTGACGCGCTGAAGATTGCCCGGGGCAAGCACGACTTGGTGGCCATCCGCATCGCCGACGAAAAGGAACAGCGGCTGCCCGACCTCGGGCTGGCCAAGTTCTACGACCCCGAGAGCGGCGAGACCACCTGGGTGGACACCTCCGACTCACAAATCCGCGACGACTTTGCCGCCCGCTACGCCCGTCATGTGGCCCGGGTGGAGGAGACGCTACGCAAGTACGGCATCGACCAGGCCGTCCTCTTCACGGGTGAGGACTATGTGAAGGAACTGAAGAAACTCTTTGAGCGGCGGGGCGGCCGGTAGCCTCCCCGAGCCGGGCGGCCCGGCCGCCCGTTGGAACGCCGGCTGCTGTCCGGCACTATTGAACTATTGATAATGAAAAGACTCTACGTCATATTATTCGCACTGCTTGTCTCGGGCGCCGCCTGCCGGGCACAGGACACTGTACCGGCGGCACACTACCCGTTCCGCCTCGACACTGCCAAGATTATGCTCGGCGACCAGACCACGCTCTTTATCGACCGCTGCGATTCCTATCCTTCGGCGGACGAGTTGGCCAACAGCGGCATCATCGTCGTCCGTCAGAGCTTCGACACCGCCACGGGCACCATCACGGCCCGCCTCACCAGCTTCGAGGCCGGCGAGCACTGGTATAAGGTGGGCGCCGACTCGGTGCTGATTACCGTGGCCGATGTGCCGAATGTCGATACCACCACGGCCGAAATTCGAGACATCGCCGACGTGATGAGGCAACCGCTCACCTTCGGCGAAATAAAGCGGCTGGCTCTCGGAGTGCTGATTTTTTGGGTGGCGGTGGCCGCCGCCATTCTGCTGTTTCTCCGCATCAAGCGCCGCAAGCCGCTCATCTCGGTGCCCGAGGTCCCGCCGCTCCCCGCCGACCAGCGCGCCCTCCAGGCTCTCGAAACCCTCCGCTGCCGCCAGCTGTGGCAGCAGGGCAAGCCTAAGGAGTACCACACCGAGCTCACCGACATTCTCCGCGCCTTCCTGCAAGAGGCTTGCGCCATCAATTCGGCGGAAATGACTTCCGACCAAACCCTCGAAGCCTTCCGCTCCAACCCCGCCTACAGCCCCGATGTGGAGGCACGGCTGACGGAGATACTCCAAACGGCCGACATGGTCAAGTTCGCCAAGTCGGAGCCGCTGCCTTTCCGCCACGACCGCTCTATGACCGACGCTGTTGCGGTGGTGCGTCTGCTGTCGGCATCCGCACAGCCAACCGAGACCGTCCCGGCCTCTGAAAAAGAAACGCTATGAACCACATCACTTTTGCCCATCCCTATCTGCTGCTCCTGCTCCTGCTCATCCCCCTGCTGGCGGCGTGGTACGTCTTGAGGTACCGCAAACAGAAGCCCGCCTTGCAGTTCTCAAACATCGGCTTTTTCAAAGGCATTCGCAAGACTTTCCGCCAGCGTACTTACCCCGCACTCTTCGTGCTGCGGATGGTGGCTGTCGGGGCGATGGTGGTCGCCCTCGCCCGCCCGCAGAGCAAACTCAGCCGCCAGGAAATGAAGGTCGATGGCATCGATATTGTGCTGGCTATGGACGTGAGCGGCAGTATGCTTGCCGAGGACTTCCGCCCCAACCGGCTCGAAGCCGCCAAGCGGGTGGCTTCCGACTTTATCAGCGGCCGCAAGAACGACCGCATGGGTCTCGTGGTCTTCTCCGGCGAGGCTTTCACTCAGGTGCCCCTCACCATCGACCACGTCGTCCTCCACCGCCAGCTTGCCACACTCAAGAGCGGCATGATTAAGGACGGCACCGCCCTCGGCGACGGCCTCGCCACCGCCATCAACCGCCTCAAGGACAGCGAGGCCAAGAGCAAGGTCATCATCCTCCTCACCGACGGCATCAACAACCAAGGATCTGTTGACCCGCAAAGCGCCGCCGAGATTGCCGCACTCTACGGCATCAGGCTCTACACCATCGGCGTGGGCTCGCGCGGCATGGCCCCCTATCCCTTCCGCGACCCCTACGGCCGCATCCACTACCAAAATGTGCCCGTCGAATTGGACGAACCACTCCTCACTCAGATGGCCCGAAGCACCAACGACGGCTGCTATTTCCGCGCCACCAACCGCAAGTCGCTGGAGGATATTTTCGGCCGCATCGACAAGATGGAGAAGAGCAAGATTGACGTCACACAGTATTCGCAGACCAAGGACGAGTACCTCGGGTGGCTCATCCTGGCCGCCGCCGCTCTCCTCTGCGAAATTCTTCTGGGCCTGTTCTACTATCGCAGCACTCCTTAACCCCGTTCTACTATGATTCACTTTGAACATCCCGCTCTCTTGTGGCTCCTGCTGCTGGTGCCGGCTGCCGTGGCCGTGTGGCTGCTGCTGCTTCACCGCAACCGCAAGCGCCTTGAGCAATTTGCCGACCGCCCCATGTTCGGCCGGCTCATACCCGATGCCTCCCGCTATCGCCCCCACGTCAAGTTCGGACTCAT
>DCJB01000036.1:0-24376 GCA_002317325.1 Bacteroidales bacterium UBA1711 | reverse complement strand
GACATCGCCGTCTGCCTCGACATTTCCAACAGCATGATGGCGGAGGACATCCAGCCCAACCGGCTGGAACGCAGCAAACGCATTGTCAGCAACCTCCTCTCCTCTCTCGGCAGCGACCGCGTGTCGTTGGTGGTCTTCGCGGGGAGCAGCTATGTGCAGATGCCACTCACCAACGACTACAGCGCCGTGAAACTATTTCTCGACCAGATTGACTGCGGCCTCATCAGCGTGCAGGGTACGGCTATCGGCGACGCTATCGGCAAAGCCATGGAGACCTTCGGCTACGGCGACCCCGACCGCGAATGGAAGAAGAACCAGGGACGGGCCATCGTGGTCATCTCCGACGGTGAGAACTTTGAGGACGACGCCGAAGCCGCCGCCCGCGAAGCCGCGGGCGAGGGGGTGCGGGTCTGCACCATCGGCATGGGGCTGCCCGAGGGCTCGCCCATCCCCGACTATGCGGGCGGACGCGCCCGGGGCTACAAGAAGGACCAGCGCGGCAACACCGTCACCACCCGCCTCGACGAGGCCACCCTCACCGCCATCGCCCATGCGGGCAAGGGCGTCTATGTGAGGGCCACCAACATCAACAGCGGGGTGCAGGAGATTACGCACCTGATTGAGTCGCTCGAGAAGGAGAACTACGGCGAGTCCGTCTTCTCCGAATATGAGAGCCGCTACCAGTACCCCCTCGGCTTCGCGTTGCTCTGCTTGGTGGCCGAACTGCTCATCTTCGAACGCAAGAATAAAAAGATTAATATCGACAAACTGCTCAAACACTGACTCACCCCAGTCCTCCCCCGGTAGGGGCGGACGGCGGTTTGAGCAAACCGATTTCTCGACATGAAAAGATACCTGATTTTGATAGCCCTCGTGCTGCTTGCCTCGACGGCCTGCGCCCAAACGGTCCAGGCGGCCAAGGAGACCCGCAGGGGCAACCGCGAATACCGCGCCAAGCGTTTCGACCAGGCCGAGGTGGGCTACCGCAGGGCGCTCCAGAGCGACAGCACGGCTTACCGCGCCCACCACAACCTCGGCAACAGCCTCTACAGGCAGAAGAAGTACGACGAGGCGGCCTCCCACTTTGCCAAGGCAGCCCAGTCGCCCGCCGTTTCCGACCGCCAGCGCAGCCGCATTTTCCACAATTTGGGCAACAGTATGCTCAAATCGGGCTTGCAGAAGGAGAACCGAGCCGAGGGCATGGAACAGTTCAAACAGGCGGTGGACGCCTATCAGCAGTCGCTGATGCTCAACCCCAAGAACGGCGAAACCCGTTATAACCTCTCCTACGCCCAAAAGATGTTGCAGCAGGCCCAGCAGCAGCAACAACAGCAGCAGCAAAAGGGCGGCGGCAAGGATCAGCAGCAGAAGGACGGTAAGAACGGCAACCAAGGCAAGGACGGCAACCTGGGGAAGGATCAGCAGCAGAAGCAGGACCAAAACCAGAACGGCGGACAAAACAAGCCCGACCAGCCGAATCAGGACCGACAGCAGCAGAAGCAGCAACAGAAGCGCGACCAGCAAAAGAAGCAGGACGCGGAACGCCTGTTGGAGGCCGTCAAGAACAACGAGAAGAACACTATGAAGGAGAACGCCAAGAAACTCGAGGTGGCCTCGCCCGGACGTATAGAGAAGGACTGGTAGCCCCCCCCCATCGCACTGTTCTCAACCTATGATTTACAATCTATTTGATAGTATAGAGCATTCCATTTTAAGATGAAGAAACTTTTGATAGCCTTATTGTTGATGGCCGCAGGGCTGGCTGGGGCGCAGGAACTCACCGTGCGTGCCCCAGGCCGGGTGGAGGTGGGCCGCCGGTTTGAGGTCCGATACGAGGTCGATGCCCGCGCCAGCGACTTCCGCGGCCCCAGCTTCAAGGGCCTCAGCGTCCTTTCGGGCCCCAACACCTCCATGCAGACGGGTATGTCGATTATCAACGGCCAGGTGTCGAGGTCGGTTGTCTCCGGCTTCACTTACATCATTCTCGCCGATCAGGAGGGCACTTTCAACGTCGGCAGCGCCAGCTGCACTGTTGACGGCAAGCGCCTTTCGTGCCAGGGATTCACGGTGAAGGTGGAGAAAGGCAGCGGCCAGCAGCCCTCGGGCGGCTACGGCCAGCCCCAGTCCCAGCCCCGGGCATCGCAGCCCGCCCAGTCGGCCAATATCGACAGCCGCTCGCTCTTCGCCCGCGCCTCCATCAGCAAGAGCAACCCCTATCAGGGCGAGCAGGTCATCCTCACTTATAAGATTTATACCCAGGTGTCCCTCAGCCAGTATCAGATTGACAAACTCCCCGGCAACAAGGGCTTTTGGAGCGAGGACCTGACCCGCGACGGCAATGTGAAGCAGTATGAGGAGACCGTGGACGGCCGACGCTATATGGTGGCCGAGATTCGCCGCGGCGCCCTCTTCGCCCAAGAGTCGGGACGGCTCACTATCGAGCCGCTCGACCTCGATGTGCTGGCCCTCGTGCAGCGTCAGCGTCAGCGGTCGGGCACCGTCTGGGACCTCTTCGACGACCCCTTCTTTAACCCCACTCAGGCTGTGGAGAAGCACTTGCGCACTAACAGCCTCAGCGTGAATGTCAAGGGGCTTCCCCCTGCACCCGACGGCTTCTGCGGCGGCGTGGGTTCATTCGATGTCAAGTGCAGCACCGACACCCGCGAGGTCCGGGCCAACGAGGCTATCACCTATCGCATCACTGTCTCGGGTCGCGGAAACCTCATGCTCTTGGAATCCCCCCAAATCAACTTCCCCAAGGTTTTTGAGGTCTATGACCCTCAGGTCAACGACCGCATTTCCTACAACAGCGACGGCGTGAGCGGCAGCCGCACCTTCGAGTGGGTGCTCATCCCCCGCAGCCAGGGCAACTACGAGATACCGGCCTTCAAGGTACTGTTTTTCGACCCCAAGGCGGGACGCTATGTCTCCCGCACTGTCGAAGCCGTTCCCGTCCGCATCCACAAGGGCGACCCCAAAGCCATGAAGAACGTCACCAGCAGCAAGAACGATGTGAAACTGCTCAACAGTGACATCAACTACATTCAGGTGTCGCCCGGCAGCTTCGTCGCCCGCGGCAGGGACGACCGGGCCGAATGGTGGTTTTGGCTCTTGGCAGCCCTGATTGTGGCCGCTGCGGCCGCTGGCATTTTGTTTGGTCGCCGCGAGCAGTCCCGCCGCGAGGACGTGGCTGGTATGCGCCTCAAACGTGCCACCAAAGAGGCCAAGAAGCGGCTCCGCCGCGCGGCCGAGCACCTCGACAGCGGCGACGACAACCGCTTCTACGAGGAGATTTACAAAGCCATCTGGGGCTGCCTGGCCGACAAGTACTCTATCGAACTGGCACTCCTCAGCAGCGACACTGTGCGGCAGTGCCTTGTCGAGAAGCAGGTGCCGGCCGAGCAGCAGCAGCGCATTTTGGATACGCTGCGCGACGTGGATTTCGCCCGCTTCGCCCCCGGCGACGCGGCCTCTAAAAAACAGCAGATCTACAACGAGGCCATCGAAATGATTGTGATGATTTAGACGGCGGCAGCGGCACGGCTTCCTGCCCCGCCGCCACCCAAACCCATTTGATTATGATGAAAAAGACTTTCTGCATATTGCTGGTGCTTCTCTCGGCGACCGTCCTCTCGGCGCAGACACCCCGGCAGCTCATGGACCGCGGCAACGAGGCCTACAAGCGGGGCGACTTCGGCAAAGCCGCCGAGTGCTACAATGCCGTCCTCGCCTCGGGCGTGGAATCGGCCGCCCTCTACTATAACCTCGGCAATGCCTGCTATCGTCTCGATGAAATGGGCGCCGCCATTCTCAACTATGAACGCGCCCTGCGTATGGAGCCCGGCTTCCGCGACGCGCGGCAGAACCTTGAACTGGCCAACAGCAAGACAGAGGACCACATAGCCCCCTTGCCCGAGTTCTTCCTTTCGGCGTGGGGCCGCGCCGTGGTGGGCTGGCTCAGCCCCCGGGGGTGGCGGCTGGTGGTGTTGGCGGTGTTGCTGTCCCTCGGCGCCGCCGTGGCGGGTTTCTTCCTCCTCCGCGCCTATGCCGCCCGCAAGCGGTCGCTCTTCGCTGCCGCCGCCCTCGCCGCCCTGCTGCTCCTCAGCATCGGCTGCGCCATCGCCTCATCGGCTCGACACAACCGCCATTCATCCGCCATCATCACGCAGCCCATGGTGGTGGTAAAGAGTTCGCCCGAGGTGTCCAGCATCGACAAATTCATTCTCCACGAGGGCTCCAAAGTGGAGATTACCGAGACTCTCGGCAACTGGTACCGCATCACCATCGCCGACGGCAACAAAGGCTGGCTGCCCGTCGATGAGGCCACCGTAATATAACTTTCACCCAACAAAAGCCAAACAGTATGAAACGATTGCTCTTTTTCCTCCTCATGCTCTCCGCCCTCTCCGCTTCGGCACAGGATTCTGTGGTCTATGCCGAAGATGAGTCGTGCGGCTGCGAAGTTGTCTTTGTCGATGGCATCCAAACCACACAGGAGGGCGACTTCTACGGCTTCAAACGGGCCGACGGCACCGTCATCGCCCCCAACAAGTACAGGTATGTCGATAGGTTCGTGGGCAACTACTGCCGCGTGTGGATGGACTACGAGCAGGCCGGACTCCTCAACCGTCAGGGTGTGGAGGTGGTGCCCTGCCGCTACCACGAGGTCTCGCTCCCTTCCGAAGGTCTTATCCGCGTTCAGGACGGCGACCTCTACGGCTTCTTCGACACCCTCGGCTCATACCGTATCCCCTTCCGCTTCCGTGCCGCCAGCGGCTTCTCCGAAGGCCTCGCAGTCGTGGCTGTTGATGTCGATAGCCTCCTCACTGCCTACGGCTATATCGACACGCTCGGCTCCCTCGCCATCGCCCCCGATTTCGAGTATGCCTTCCCCTTCTCCGAAGACTTCGCTGTGGTGCGAAAATATGACCGTTACGGCATGATTGACCGCCGCGGCCGCGAGGTGCTGACTTTCAAGTTCGACGTGGTGACGGCCATGTACGAAGGCACCTTCATGGCCGGCTACGAGGAGACGGGCATCCGCCTCTATGGTCGCGACATGAAGCCTATCGGCGACAGCGTCTATCAGGCTTTCGTCGCACGCTCGCCCAACCGGCTGCTGGTGGTCAAGGGGGGCAAGGCCGGCTTTATCGACAACCGGGGCCGTCAGGTCATTCCTTGCCGGTTCGACGAGTGCGGGGTCTTCAACGACGGCGCCACCGTGGCTATGAAGGACGGCAAGTGGGGCATCATCGACACACTCGGCCGCGAAATCCTACCCCTCCAGTTCGACAACAGCCGCTACCGTGGCGAGGCTTACCGCTACCACGACGGCTACGCCCTCATCGAATCCAACGGCCACTACGGCTTCGTCGATACCGTGGGCAACATCATCTACCCATCTTTCGACGACGCTTA
The DNA here is from genome assembly GCA_002317325.1 of Bacteroidales bacterium UBA1711. Lineage (GTDB taxonomy): Bacteria > Bacteroidota > Bacteroidia > Bacteroidales > P3 > Colimorpha. Next base: position 18,958 of record DCJB01000036.1, on the reverse strand, counting down.
CCAGTTCACCGACGGGCTCGCACCCGTCAAATCCAACGGCCGCTGGGGATACCTCAACACGCAGGGCGATGTTTTCCTGCCTTTCGTCTTCGACCTCGCCTCCCCCTTCCACTGGGGCAGGGCAGAAGTCTTCTGGCACGGCCTCCAGTTCGACATCGACAACAAAGGCAAATGCGTAAGGCGTTGCAGCGAAGCCCCCGAGTCATGGAACGAATAGCCACCCACAGCGGCATCGTGGTTGCCGCCGACCATGGAACGGTCACAGTCCGTATGCGCGTGCAGTCGGCCTGCTCTTCTTGCGAAGCCCACGCCCATTGCGGCTTCGCCGAGAGCAAAGACAAAACTGTCGAAGTGCAGACCTCCGACTGGCGTTCCTACGCACCGGGCGACCCCGTGGTGGTGGCCGTCAATACGGGATTGGGGCTGCGTGCCGTGTTGCTGGCCTACCTCTTGCCCGCCGCCGTGTTGCTGGCCGTCTTCGTCTTCCTCACCTGCGCGGGTCTGCCCGAAGTGGTCGTCGCCCTCCTCAGCCTTGCCTCCGTCGCCCTCTATGGCTTCATTCTCTACCTCTCCCGCACCCGCCTCCAACGCCGCTTCTCCTTCTCCCTCTCCCGCCCCGAATAGCCTCCAGCAGCCTGACTGTGCGGGCATGCCGAACACGAACAACAAGATTGAGGGGACTTTCGCCAACCAGAAGAAGAACCTCAGCACCCACAGCGGGATGTCCGAGGAGAACCGCAAGCGGTTCATTTGTGGGTTTTTCTTGGCATTGAAGTAATACCGCATGGAAGGGGAAAGCGGCCCTCAGAGGCCGCCTTCCATGCGTATAATACTTGCGGCTCTATTCCTCGCAGAATTGCTCCCCAGCAGAGCTCTGTTGCGCTTCAGACCGCTGTGCAAAGGTACGGATACTGTTTGATTAGTCCATCCTGCAATTTGACACTTAGAACAACAATCCCGAAAAAAATCCTGCAACTTGACACTTACGTCTCTCTTTGTCTATCTGAATCCAACTATCAAACCCCACAGAATCGGCAATCACAAGGTGTCATACACCTCAGAATAGCCGCACCGGCACCTCTGCGGTTAAGGGTCCGTGAGGTGCCGGTGCGGCTGTTCTGGTTCAAGAATAACCCTTATCTTGGCAGTCAGCAGAAGAACAGCAGACGAATCGTCCTCCATTCGGACCGCAGTCTGTCCCCAATGGGAATGATGGTCAGCCTTATTCTTGAAACACAACACTCCCCTCGTTCAATTGGCGTAGTTGAACGAGGGGAGTGTCAGCACTGTCGGTTAGGGATGGAAGAAGATGCTCCGCTCGGTGATGGCGAAGGGCGTTTTGGTGAAGAGCAGTATGGCGGGTATGACCACGCCCACCACTATCACGCTCGAAAGCACGCCCACGCGCACTCCTTTGCCCGTGAGGCTGAGACAGGTGCGGATGACGATGTCGTTGCCTGTATGGGTCGATTCTGTGGTGTAGTGCTCTGCTTCGGCAAACTCTTTGTTGGTGCGGAAGGCGGAGTCGTAGTCGGTCTCAAGGTCAACCATCATCTTCCGCCACACAGGGGCGAAATCGTCTGTGGTATAGTACATCACGTGCGATCCGCACCGCATCACCAGCGGGTAGCGGCCTTCCTCGTCCTGGAGTTGTTCGTCAAGCGGGCGAGGCAGCCGGGGGTAGGGGAGTGTGACTGTGGTGAAGGGACTTATGCCGAGATAACGGCAGGGCACTTCGGTGGGAACCACCGAGGCTTCATCGGCCGATCCGTAGAGTATGGCGGTGCTTTTGAGATTGGTGAGCGAGGGGAACGCCTGTGTGTAGAACGGGTGCTGCACCCCCTCGGTGTCTATCATGCAGGAACGCGACATATCGATGTAGATGACCGAGTCGCACTTGTTCTTCAGCTGAACCCTCCCGCTGACATCGTATTTGAGGCTGAAGTTGCCGTAATCTACCGCGAAGGTGCTGTCTATTCGCTGACCGGCCCCCTCTTTTACTACGGGTCTGTAATGGATGTTGTGGGTTACGACGCACGACGAGGTGGTCATTGCCAATGCTACAACTGCGAGTAGCAGCAGTGTTTTGTGTCTCATTATTGTGTGTTTCTTTGGGTTTCTTCTCTATGGTGTGCGTGCGTTGCGGGGACGAGGGACGACGGCGACGGACTATTTGAGCAGCATGATGAGCGGGATGGCTATGGCGATGACCACCACGCCTCCGAGGATGCCTATCAGCGAGCCTTTGCCCGCCTTGGTGAGCTTGGTGTACTCAATCACGTCGCTGCTGTTCGTGTTGGTCACAGACATGGTGCCGGCGGCATCGGTGAAGCCTTTGTTCCCCTTGGTCACCTGGTCGCGGTCGGCGGTGAGGCTCACCTGCAGCTTGTCCCATGTGGCGGGAGTCTCTTCGGTGGTGTAGCACATGATGTGCGAACTGCAAGCCTTGTCTATCGTGTAGCTGCCTTCTTCGTTCTGGAGGCTTTTCTCGTCGGGGCGTGATAGAGCCGGGTAGGGCAGATAGGCGGTGGTGTGGGGGTTGATTCCGATGATGGGGGTGGGGAGCACCTCGGGCACCACGGTCACGGCGCCGGACACTCCGTACATCTTGGCCTCGCTCTTGAGGCTGGATTTCAGCCGTACCTGCCGCGGGCAGAACGCGTGCCGCACGCCCATGGTGTCAACCATGCAGGACTGGTTCATGTCGATGTATATCTCTTTGTCGGACTGGTTCTCTATCATCACGCGGCCGTTGACGTTGTAGGTGAGGGTGAAGCCGTCGCCTTTGACAGCAAAGGCGCCGTCGGCGGGCTGTACGTTGCCCTCTTTGACTACGGGCTTGTAGTGGATGTGGTGGGTCACTACGCACGAGGTGGTGCTCATCATGAGCAGCACGGCGGTGAGGAAAAGGAGGATTCGGTTTTTCATGTTTGTGTGTTTTGTGGGTGATGATATGAACTTCTGTCAGTAGCCGAGGATTTTGAGCATGGACTTGTGGCTCTGCTCTTTGGCGAAAAGTTTGGTGACATAGTCGCCGTTGGCATCTTTGTCTATGATGATGTGCTTGGGCGCGGGTATGAGGCAGTGCTGGATGCCGCCGTAGCCGCCGAGGCTCTCCTGATAGGCCCCTGTGTGGAAGAATCCGATGTACAGGGGGTCGTCTTTCTGTAGCTTGGGCAAGAAAATGGCGTTGGCGTGGGAGTCGGCGTTGTAGTAGTCCTCGCTGTCGCAGGTGAGGCCGCCGAGGAACACCCGCTGGTACTCGCAGTCCCAGTGGTTGATGGGCAGCATGATGAAGCGCTGGTTTATCCCCCAGGTGTCGGGCAGGGTGGTGATGAAACTGCTGTCTATCATGTACCACATCTCTCGGTCGTTCTGCTTCTTTTCGTCGAGGATGCTGTAGAGGGTGGCGCCGCTCTCGCCCACGGTGAAACTGCCGAACTCGGTGAAGATGTCGGGCTCTTCTACCCCGCGGTTGGCGCAGATGGCCTTGATTTGGGCCAGCACCTCCTCGGACATGTACTCATAGTCGTAGGTGGCGGCGAGGGAGGTCTTGCAGGGAAATCCGCCGCCGATGTTGAGGGCGGTGAGGTCGGGACACACCCGTTTCAGGTCGCAATAGACGTTCACGCACTTCGAGAGCTCGTTCCAGTAGTAGGCGGTGTCGCGGATGCCGGTATTGATGAAGAAGTGGAGCATCTTGAAGATGAACTTGGGGTTGTCCTTCAACCGCTCCTCGAAGAAGCTCACGATGTCGCTGTACCTCATGCCAAGGCGCGAGGTGTAGAAGTCGAACTTGGGCTCTTCCTCGGCGGCTATGCGTATGCCCAGCTTCATGGGCACCTCGGGCTGTTGGATCAGTTCGTCGAGGGCGTCGAACTCGTGCTTGTTGTCGAGGATGGGCACCACGTTGTGGAATCCGTCTCCGTATAGCCCCACGATGTTTTCAATGTACTGCTGGCGTTTGTAGCCATTGCAGACGATGAATTTGTCCTTATCGACTAAGTGCCGCTCGTACAGCTCTTCTATGAGGTTGATGTCGAATGCCGAGGAGGTCTCCAAATTGATGTCGTTCTTCAGCGCCTCTTCGAGTACGAAGCTGAAGTGGCTCGACTTGGTGCAGTAGCAGTAGTTGTACGACCCGCGGTAGTCGGTCTTGGCTATGGCGACGTTGAACATCCGCTTGGCACGCTGTATCTGGGAGGAAATCTTGGGCAGGTAGGTCACCTTCAGCGGCGTGCCGTACTGCTTGATGATTTCCATGAGCGGGATGTCGTGGAAATAGAGCTCGCCTCCTTCGGTGCGGAACTCGTCCTGCGGAAAAACGAAGGTCTGGTCAACCAGATCGTAGTATTTATTTCTCATCCGAATCGGTTACTGGGCAGTTGTTATTTCGGTTTTCTTCAACATCTTTTATCTTGCAAAGATACACCTTTTTTGCTTAATATTGACTTTTTCTTCCCCAAAAGTATGCCCGAGGTGCTGTTGGATGTGCTATAGTGTTGAATTACACTTTCTTACTCCGATTCTTTTTTCTGCTTTTCTTGTTGGGTGTGAGCCGTTTCGGACAATCTCAGGAGGGCAAAAAGAAAGCCGCCCCGCAGGTTGGGGGGCGGCTTTCTTGTGAACGTGCGCCGTGGAGGCTATCGGCGAACCAGTTTTTTCACTTGGATTTGGCTGTCAGCTTCCACTCGCACGAAGTATATGCCTTTGGCCAAGGAGTGCAGGTCGAGGACGGCCTCGTCGCCGCTGACCTTCTTTGTCAGAACGGTCTGTCCCATGGCGTTGGTGACGGCTATGGAGCGGAGGCTCTCGCCCCGGACGGTGACGCGGCTGTCCGTGGGGTTGGGGAAGAGCGTCACCTGCGGTACGGCGGCTGCCGCCTTTATGCCCACGGCAACCTCTATGGAGGCTTCGCCCGTGCATTGTCCGAGGGCGCCGACTACGGAGTAGCGGGTGGTCTCGACGGGGGTCACTACGATGTCGGGCGTTGTGGCGCCGGTGCTCCACTCGTAGGCGCTGGCACCCGAGGCGGTGAGGACTGCGCTGTGGCCGGCCTCTACGTTGCCTGTGGAGTGGATGGTGATGGTCGGAGCGGCTACCACGGTGAGCGACAGGAGGACGGGTGCGCCTGTGGTGTCACGATACACGGCGGTGCCGATTCGGTCGGTGGGCAGGAGGTTGCCGCCAAAGGTGTACTCGGCGCCTTGGCATACGGTGTCGGTCCTGAACTCGCAGTCTTGGGCGGTGGAGGGCATGACTACGTCGTCAATCCACACGCAGTCGCTGCCGGAGCTGCGGCTGACGTCCTTCTTATAGACAAAGGCGAAGGTGTGGGTGCCGGCGGAGACGGGATAGGAGAAACGGGTCCAGTCAACCTCGCCCGACTCGGTGAGGCGGGTTGTGCCGTCAATGGTGAAGGTGAATTTGTCGTAGTTGGTCTCGGAGGAGACTTTGTACCAGAAACGGACACTGTCGGCATGAGTGCTGCTCCAGGAGACGGAGAGGCGCGACTCCCCGTTGTTGCTGAGGTTGCGGGCGCTGCGGGCGCTGTTGTTGCCGTCGTGCTTCACGTCGCTGGCAATCACCCAGGGATTGGTGCCGAGTACCCAGTTGAAGTGTGTGAGCGTGGCGGACTCGAAGTCGTCGATGTCGCCCGTCCCGGGACGAAGGACGAAGGTCTTGAGCACCTCGGTGGCTGCGCCGTCGCTCACTCTTAGCTCGAAGGGCAGGTTGGCGTCAACGAGTTCGGAGTCCATGGTGATGGCAAAGGACAGGTTGCTGCTCTCGCCTGGAATCAAGCGGCTTGTCTCGATGGGCTGTGCCTGAACGGCCACCATGTCGTATGGGTGGACCAAGGTGAAGGTGAGGTTCCTTGCGGTGTCGGAACCGCTGTTGGTCACGGTGCAGGTGATGTTCGACTGGGTGGAGGGCTGCAGCACGGGGCTTACAGCGATGCTGCCCGCTTCGAGGCGGGGGGCAGAGACGGTGAAGGTCTTGCGGCGGCTGTTGCTGGCGGCGCCGTAGGTGATGGCAAGGGTGAGGGTCACCTGGTCGCCGTCGGTCAGCTGGGCGGGAACATAGACCCGGCACACATCGCTTAGGGAGGTGGTCTGGTCGGCTGCTATGGCCGAGAAACTGGCGGTGGTGTGGAGCAGCAAAGCTTCTCCTGTCACGGTGAAGTTGATGGTGCCGGCTGCGGAGGCAGCGGTGCCGATGTTCTTCAGCGTCACGTCGATGGTGTTGACGCAGCCGGGCTTCAGCCGGCCGCCGCGCACGGCGATGTCTTCCACCTTCAGGAAGGGACCGTCAAGTATGATGGTGCTGACTTCTTGGAAGAAGGGTTTATAGTTCTGCGCCCACACAACCAGTTCGTAGGTGTCGGGTTCCAAGTTGTCGGGGATGGTGAGCTCGGCTTCGCCCGTGGTGGCGTCGGCGTAAGCGGCGCAGACGAGGCTGTGGCTATCCGCAGTGGTGATGGCCACGTAGGCGCGGGGGACGGCTTGTACGGTGTAGGTGCTGGTTCCGAGTGTGATGGTGGAAGAGGCTTCGACGTTCATTGTTGCCGGCTTGCCGATCCAAGGCATGAGCGAGGGGTCGCCGAAGAGCTCGTATATCTCCCAGTAGTAGAGGGCGTAGGTGCCGTAGCTCTGCACGGCATTGTTGCCGGCCATAACCATGGCTCCCGTTGTGTTGTGCCAGACGGTGTAGGATTCGTTGTGGGTGTGGAAGAGTTTGTCGTACAGCCCCAGGTTGCGGCTGTCGTAGGAGGTGTTCATGGTGTTGCTGATGTTGCTGCGCACGCCCACCGACCAGCAGAAGTCTTGCGGCCAGTAGGTGGAGTTGGTGCCGCCGATATAGGCCACGGCACCTGCGTTGTTGCCCTTGCGGAGCACGGCTTCGCCCAGACAAGCATCAACGCTGCTGTTGAACTTGCCGCTGAGGCAGCAGTTGCCTATCATGATGGAGGGCTTGCCGCTGTTGGTCATATTGCTGGCGTGGGTTGAGGTGAACTCGGGGGTGGACCACTCGTCGTCGTAGCCGTGGGCGGAATAGTTGATGAGGCCGTAGCCGGTGTTGTAGAGCGAGCGGAGGGCGTTGGCCGACGCGGTGGTTTGGCTGCTGCCCGTCACGGTCACGCCCGCAGGGGCGAAGGAGGTGTTGTTTTTGTAGTAGCGCACGTCGCTGAAGCCGTTCTCGGCGTTGACGTAGGTCTTGGCTACATAGTCCATCGCGGGGTCGGCGTAAGTGTAGGCATTGTCGCCCGTCGAACCCCGGTCTTCGCCGGCGATGAGGATGCCCCGCTCAAGATAGTTGTCGGCGTTCCCGGCGAAGTCGTAGCGCTCGTAGTATATGCTCTTGTCGGTCTGGGGCTTCAGTTCGGCGGCGTTGCGGGCCGAGAAGCGTCCTATGTAGCAGTCCGGTATCACGTCGCCGTCGGTCCAGGTGGTGTAGTAGAGGTCGGTCACATGATCGGAGGCGGGGGAGGTGCAGCGCGACGTGAAGGCGGGTATCTGGGCGTGGTCGCCCACAAGGAGCAGGTAGGTGGGGGCGGGCAGTTGGGCGGTGGCGTTGGTGTAGTAGCCTTTGATGTAGCTGGCAATGGCCGTGCTGGTGGTGCCTACGCCCGGGTCGTCGGTGTAGGCGGCGGTGACGATGAAGCCCTGCCGCTTCTTCCAGGCGATGAACTCGTCAAGTTGTCCGCGGAACATACTGTGGGCCACGATGAGGTAGTGCAGCGGGGCACTGTTGCGGACCGCCTTGGGCTCGGCAAGGGTGCTGAGGAGCGTGCCGCCTACGGTGAAGTCGGGCGAGTAATATTTCGCACTCATCATGAGGGTGGCGGCCGCATCGACTTGCTGGTAGGTGAGTCTCACCGTCAGGCTCTTTATCATCACCATTTCCCCGGTGGCAGGGTTGTAGGCGAGGGGTGAGAGGCGGAGGATGGCCAGGTTGCGGTCGCGGGCCACGCCTATCATCTCAACGGTGGCGGCGGGGTTGGCAAAGAGCGAGTCGGCTGCGTAGGCCTCGCTGTCGATGACGAAGGCGCGGGGCTCTCTGTCCGACTTGCTGGGCGAGGGCTGGGCGGGCATCATGCGGTTTTTCAGCAAGGGCAATGCCACCGTCTCTACGTCCGACACGGTCACTTTCACGCTCCCGCAGAGCGGGATTTCTATCATCTTGCTGACCACGGGAAGATTGGGAAGCCCTACGCGGGGCGAGGGGGTGGAACCGTCTATCGTCACCTCGTCGTAGAGGAGGTCTTGCACGGTGTGCGTTGCGATGTCAATATCGCCGAAGGTAAAGGAGTATTCTGCACCAGTGAAGCTGTTTTCGACAACTTTGCTGGTCTGGGCCATGGCGGCTCCGCCCATCAGGAGTCCTATGAGCAGCGCCAGAAGTGATTTTTTCATCTTTCTTCTCTTATTATTATGTTTTTGTGTTAGTATTCCTTGTTGGGTCATTCTTGCACTGCTCGAAGATTGCTCCCCAAGGGGCGGGGGCTTCGATGGCTATCCGCTTGTGGCTGACGGGGTGCTCAAACTCTATCCGCGCGGCGTGGAGGCTGATGCTGCCGTCGGGGTTGGAACGGGGCGCTCCGTATTTGAGGTCGCCTTTCACTGGGCAGCCGATATGCGCCAGCTGGCAGCGGATTTGGTGGTGCCGCCCGGTGTGCAGGTCTATTTCAAGGAGGTGGAGTCCGCCTTCCGATGAGCCCACTACACGATAGTCAAGCACCGCCTTTTTGGCATCGGGACGCTGGGCGTCTTGTGTCACGAAGCTCTTGTTCAGTTTCTCGTTGCGGACCAGGTAGTCTTCTATGTGTCCTTCGGGCTGCGGGGGCAGGTCACGCACTACGGCCTGATAGACTTTGTGGAAATCGCGGCTCTTCACCAGCTCGTTCATGCGGGTGAGGGCTTTGCTCGTCTTCGCAAACACCACCGCTCCGCTCACCGGGCGGTCTAAGCGGTGGACCACCCCGCAGAACACGTTGCCCGGCTTCGCGTCCCGCTCTTTGATGTACTGTTTCAGCTCTTCGGCCATGCATGGGTCGCCGGTTTTGTCGCCTTGCACTATCTGCCCCGCACGCTTGTTGAGCACGATGAGGTGGTTGTCTTCGTAGAGGATCTGTTCTGACGAAATCATGAATGGACCGAGGGCTATTTTTCGTCCGTCTGGCACGGACAGGACACGGCGGGCTCGCCGACGGGCTTGACGGAGCAAATGGGGGATATGGCGTTCTTGACGCGGTCCTGCACATCCACTTCCACGTCGAAGTTGAGGGGGACGAAGAGGTCAACCCGCGAACCGAACTTGATGAAGCCCATCTCTTGGTTCTGCTTCACCTGCTCGCCCTCGCGGGCATAGCAGACGATTCGGCGCGCCATGGTGCCGGCCACCTGACGGATGAGTATCTTCTGCCCGCCGGCAAGGCGCAGCCCCACCGAGCAGCGCTCGTTGAGGATGCTGCTTTTGGGATAGGAGGCCACGAAGTAGTTGCCCCGGTGGTATTTGACATACTCCACTGTCCCGTCTATGGGGTAGCGGTTGACGTGCACGTCGTTCCCATTCATGAAGATGCTGATTTGACGGCACTCCTCCTTGACGTACTCTTTCTCGCAGGTCTCCTCTATGGTGACTATCATGCCGTCGGCGGGCGAGATAAGCCGCTCGCGGTCTTCGGTGAAGATTCGCCGCGGTATGCGGAAGAAAAGAGTTATCAGTATCCATAACGTCAGTAGAATGGCAAGAAACAGGAAGTGGAAGAACGTCCAGTGCTGGACGGTGAATATCATGGCGGCCCATATCACCAGCACTATCGCCAGCACTATGAGGATAATCTTTTTGCCTTCTCGGTGGATGTACATTGCTTTGTTGTCGGTTAGATGAGCCGGCTGAGGAGTGCCATCAGCAGGCTGTATAATGCTACAAATGGGAGTACTATCATTTTTGCTTTCGGTTTGATTATGGCCGGTGGTCTGCCGTTGTCAGAGCTTTAGATGAGGTAGAGGTAATATGAGAGGGTGACGAGTACAGCGACGATGGGCAGAATCATCAGCAGGCTGTCGAATCGGTCCAACAGTCCGCCGTGCCCCGGAAGGAGCCGCCCTGAGTCTTTCACACAGGCAGAGCGTTTGAGCATCGACTCGCACAGGTCGCCGAGGGTGCCGATAACGGAGCAGATGAACCCCGCGGCTATCCAGAAGCCCGGGTGTTGGTCCATAGCAAACTTGGGCCCGATAAAGTAGGCGGCAACCATGGAGCAGACAACCCCTATCGCGGTGCCTTCCCAACTCTTGCCCGGCGAGTGGCGCACCCACATCTTGTGCCGTCCCACGAGCGAACCGCCCATATAGGCGCAGGCGTCGTTTATCCACACAAGCCAGATGCAGGGGACCAGCACGTTGTATTCGTTGTGCAGCATGGGCATCAACCCCATGGGGATTCCGCAATATAGAACGGGCAGCAGGGTGTGGAGCACATCGCTGAAGGGCTTCTCCGAATGGCGCCATAGTTCGGCAAGCAGCGTGACGGGCATCATCAGCACGCAAATGATTAAGAGAATGGTGATGTTGAAGTACCAGCCGTTAGGCATCGATAGCAGCAGCGTCATCAGGGTGGTGAAGGCGTATCCTATGGGTTGGTTGGGGTTGCTGCCGCAGCTTCTCGCTATGCGGTAGTACTCGAATGCGCACCCGTTGGCCACAAAGAGGCATAGGGCGGTCAGAATTGCCCAGCCCAAGGCGTCGTTGCCGGTCAGCCGCCCGCTGTAGATGGCGCCCATCATCACGGCCACATAGACGACCGATGTCAGTGTGCGGATCCAAAAGTTGTGTTTCTTTTCTCCCATGGTTGCTCTTGGTGTTGTTAGGGTGTCGGGTGGTTGCGGCGGTCGGCTATTCGGCCTGTCTGCCCTCGCTTGGTTTCTGTTCGGTATCGGGTGTTTCGTTGTTGTCTTGAGGTGCCTGTTCGTCGGTGCTGCCGGCGGACAGCGGCTTCCCGTCTCCTGCCTCTATGGCGGGCTCGCCCTTTTCGCTCTGCTCTACCTCTGCCGCCTTTTGGGCTTCCATGTCGGCTTCGCGGGGTCCGTAGATGCGTTCCAGGTCTTCGCGGAAGATGACTTCTTTCTCATAGAGCATGGCCGCTAACTGGTCGAGTTGTTCGCGGTGGGCGGAGATTATGCCTTTGGCACGGGCGTAGGCCTCTTCCACTATGCGGCGGACTTCGCGGTCGATGGTCTCGGCGGTTTTCTCGCTGAAGGGCTTGGTGAAGCCGTAGTCGTTCTGCCCCGTGGAGTCGTAAAAGCTCACGTTGCCAATTTCGGGACTCATGCCGTAATAGACCACCAAGGTCTGCGCCATCTTGGTAGCCCGCTCAATGTCGTTGAGCGCCCCGGTGCTCACCCGGCCGAACACTATCTCTTCGACGGCGCGTCCCGCCATGAGGCTGGTCATTTCGTCAAAGATCTGCTCGTAGGTGGTGATTTGGCGCTCTTCGGGCAGATACCAGGCTGCGCCGAGGGCTTTGCCGCGCGGCACAATGGTCACTTTGATGAGCGGGTGCGCCCAGCGCAGCAGCCAGCTCACCGAGGCGTGTCCGCTCTCGTGGTAGGCGATGGTGTGCTTTTCTTGGTCGGTCAGCACTTTGGTCCGTTTCTCAAGCCCGCCCACTATGCGGTCGATGGCATCGAGGAAGTCCTGTCGCTCAATTTTCTTCTTGTTCTTGCGGGCGGCGCAGAGGGCGGCTTCGTTGCACACGTTGGCAATGTCGGCCCCCGAGAATCCTGGGGTCTGCTTGGCGAGGAAGTCGCGGTCAACGCAGCCCTCGCTCTTCTTGTTGTTGTTAAGCTTGAGGTTGCGCATGTGCACTTCGAAGATGCCTTTGCGCTCTTCGAGGTCGGGAAGTTCGACGTATATCTGCCGGTCGAAACGTCCGGCGCGCAGGAGGGCTTTGTCTAAGACGTCGGCACGGTTGGTGGCGGCCAGCACTATGACGTTGGTGGTGCTGCTGAAGCCGTCCATCTCGGTGAGCAGCTGGTTGAGGGTGTTCTCGCGCTCGTCGTTGGCATTGCTCAGTCCCGAATGGCCGCGGGCACGCCCCACAGCGTCTATCTCGTCTATGAATACTATGCAGGGCGACTTCTTCTTGGCCTCTTCAAAGAGGTCTCGCACACGCGAGGCGCCCACGCCTACAAACATCTCTACAAAGTCGCTGCCCGACATGGAGAAGAAGGGGACGTTGGCCTCGCCGGCCACGGCCTTGGCAAGGAGCGTCTTGCCGGTGCCCGGAGGCCCCACCAGCAGCACGCCTTTGGGTATCTTGCCCCCAAGGTCGGTGTAGCGTTTGGGGTTCTTCAGAAAATCAACCACTTCCATCACCTCTTCTTTGGCCCCCGCCAGCCCGGCTACATCTTTGAAGGTGACGTTGGTGGGCGTTTTGCCGTCATAGACTTTGGCTTTGCTCTTCCCCACGCCGAAGATGCCTCCGCCACCGCCGCCCATCTGCTTCTGGGTGACTCGGTTCATGATGAAGAAGAAGAGCAGGATCAGGAGGAAGGGCCCGAAGATGACCATGATGTCTTTCCACATGCTGGTCCGCTTCTCGGGGGTGAGATCTATGCGCGTGCCGGTCTTCTCTTCCACCTCTTCAAGGTCTTTCTCAAAACTCTCGAAGGTCACGAAGTCGTAGCGGTAGAACCCGGCATCGGGGGTCGGCTTGCCCACCCGGTTTTTCACGTACAGGTCTTCATAGAGGGTGTCGCGCTTGAGGGCGCTGTGCTTCAGGTGTATCTCGGCAAACTCTTTGTTGACGATGACTATCTTGGTGTAGTCGTGGTTGACGAGTATGTGTTCCAGCTTGGCCCACTTGATGGGACGGGGGGCATCTTTCGAGTCCTGGTTGATCAGCATACTGCCGAGTGCCACGATGATGACGCCATACACGGCATATAGCACCCAGTTGCGCTTGGGCTTCTGCCCGCCCGCCCCTCCCTGGGGCTTGAATGGGTTGTTGGGCTTGCCGCCCTTGTTGTTGGGGTTATCTTTGCTGTCCATTAGTCGGTTGATTGGTTGGGGGTGGTTGTAAAGGGCACTTCGGCGCCGTCGGCCCAAAGCTGCTCAAGTCTGTAGAAGTCGCGTTTGCTCTTTTGGAAGATGTGGACTACCACGTCGAAGTAGTCCATCAGGATCCATTCGGCATTGTTGTAGCCTTCCACTTTGGAGGGGTTCTGCCCCGTGGCCTTTTTCACCACGAGGTGCACGTTGTCGCAGAGCGACGACACATGGCTCGGCACATTGCCCGAGGCTACTACAAAGTATGCGGCGGGGGCTGAGGCTATCCCGCGCAGGTCGATTATTTTCACGTCAATGGCCTTCTTCTCGTCAAGGGCCTGGGCGGCCAGTTTGGCCAGTACTTCGCTTTCAGTCATCTATGGTTTTTGCTGTTAGGTGTCTTTTTCCGTTGATTTCAACTATCTCGACGCGCACATAGTGGTCGGGCAGCAGCTCTTCCACTTTCTCGGTCCACTCGGTGAAGCAGTAGCCCCCGTCGTAAAAGTACTCTTCGTAGCCTATGTCGTAGGCTTCGTCGGCGTTTTTCAGGCGGTAGAAGTCAAAGTGGTTGACGGGGGCGCCGTCGGCGGCCTGATAGACGTTGATGATGGCGAAGGTGGGGCTGCACACGTTGTCTCTTACGCCCAACTGGTGGCACAGCTCTTTGATGAGGGTGGTCTTGCCGACCCCCATTTTGCCGAAGAAGGCAAAGAACCGCTCGCCGGGGAACGCGTCGAAGAGGTCCCTGGCCACTTGGGGCAGCTGCTCGAGGTTGTCGAATTGTCTTTCCACTGCTGTTGGGTTATTGCGTCGGTGGGGTGGGGGAGGGGGAGGGTCTATCGCAGACGGTCGGTGCTGCGGACCAGTTCCTCGTCTTTCTTAACGTAGCGCTGGGCCAAGAAGAGGAACACGGCACAGGCCACCGTGCACCAGGTGCCCACGTGGTAGGTGATGCCCACTTCGTCAAGTTCCATCGCCACGGTGACTCCGTCCACCAAGTCATCTACCGCCCAAATGAATATTAAGAAGATGTCCAGCACGCAGAAGAGGAAGGCGAAGGCCAGCATCTTCATCTGCAGTCTGCGTTTCTTGTAGAAGAAGAGGGCTGCCTGTGTGATGGCGGCTACCACGATGGTCAGCACGGTGAGCGGCCACACGCTAAGGAAGCCGCGCTGTTCAATATCGACCTTGTCGTAGTAGAGTATTTGGTTGGTCATGTCGGGGTTGTCGTGGGGGATGAGTCTCAGCTCGCCGTTCACGGTCTGTCTGAGGTTCGAGACTCCCGTGAAGGTGGCAATGGGGGTGAAGAAGCAGGTGAGCATGGCGCAGACGGCCAGCATCATGAAGAGTGATTGTTTTCTTTGTATCATGTGGTTGGTGCGGCTCTGCCGCAGTGTTTGTTGCAGTCTGTTGGTCTATTTGTTGGTCTCTACGCTTTTGTAGTGGGTCTTCGACAGCACCCGACCGCCCTGCATGAGGACGAACCCGGGGTTGCTGCGGGTCATCGTCTCTATGGCTGTGGCATCGGCAAAGTAGTAGTCTATGTTGCTGAGGTCGTTGGCGTAGAGGAAGTCTTCGCACTCTTCGGGCAGCGAGGCGGTGAGCAAGACCACCTGCACGCCGTTGTCTTCGGCTTTCTCTACCATGGCTCGGATGGCGGCAACACCCTCTGCCGTCACTTTCCCTATGTGGTGGGCGGTGATGATGAGCAGGGTGTCTTCCGACCCGATGTAGTCGCGGGCGTGGTCTTCCATGTCAAGGTCGAGCATGGAGAAGCCGTCGGCCTTTATCTCGTGCGGGTCTTCTACCCGGCTGCTCACCCACTCCCATTCCTGCTCCCAGGCGGGGTCTTCCATCTTGGCCATCAGTTCCGACGACTCAAACTCTTCTTCCTCGCCGGTTTTCACGTTGCGGTAGGTCACATAGCTTTTTACTTCCAGCGTGTCGTCTAAGTCTATCATCTGGTTGCCCACTTTCCAGGCGCGGAAGTCAATGCAGGGCTCGTGGTTGATGTTGTAAACCCCGAAGATGACCATGGCCACGACGGCGAAGCCTGTCGTCAGAATGTCCCGCTCGAAGCGCCGCTTCAGACGGAGTTTGTTGGTGAGCACTATCCACACGGCCGGCACGTCGAGCACCACGTTTTTCCAAAAGGTCTGCCAGTTGGTGAGTTTTACCGCATCGCCGAAGCAGCCGCAGTCGGTCACTTTGTTGGTGAGGGCGTCTATGAGGGTGGAGACTGTGAAAAAGGCCATCATCGCTATCAGCAGCCACGATGTCAGCCGCCTGAAACTGCCCATTATCAGCATCACGCCCACCGTGAACTCCATCACGATAAGGAGCATGGAGAGGAATGTGGCCATGGGGACTGCCCATTCAAAGGTCATCCCGCCTATGCTCCACGCCGTCATGTATTCGGTGATTTTGAAGGAGGTGCCCATGGGGTCCACCCCTTTCACAAAGCTGGAGAAGAGGAACACGGCGCCTACAAATAGGCGTGCCGCCACGTTGAGGCTCCAGTTGAGTTTGTTGTCTTTGATTTTCATGGTGCTGCGGATTGGTGGTTAGTGCGGTCTCTCGGCCTCTTCTTGGAGGCGGATGAGGCAGAAGAGCGAGTAGTTGGCTATGTCCATATAGCTCCCTTCTACACCCTCGGAGACGAGGCAGTGTCCTGAGTTGTCTTCTATTTGCTTTATCCTAAGTATCTTGGTGAGGATGATGTCCACCATCGAACTCACCCTCATCATGCGCCACGACTCGCTGTAGTCGTGGTTCTTGTCCATCATCAGGTCGCGGGTGCGGCCGAGGATTTCGTCATACCTCCGCAGGGCGGTCTCGCCGTCTATGTCTTCCCGTTTGTCAACGGGGGTTTCGTTCAGTATCAACGCCATGACGGCGTAGTTGACCATGGCGGCAAACTCCGACTCCACCCCGTCGCCCACCCGGTTCTCTCCGCTCTCTTCTATCTGGCGTATCCGGGCGGCTTTGATGTATATCTGGTCCGTCAGCGACGGCAGCCGCATGATTCGCCACGACGTGCCGTAGTCTCTGAGCTTTTTCTCGAAAACCTCGCGGCAGCGGCCCATCTGTTCGGCAAATTCGATCTTGGTATCTGTCATCTGTTAATTATCTTTAAAATCCTGAACAGTCTGCACCCCACACCTCGGCATACACACCTAACCACCACCCTCCAACTGCGTGAGGCAAACTATTTATGGACTGTCACACAATTGGAAATGCAATTCCTCGTTCATGCAATACAACCTACAAAGATACATATTTTTTCCGACTCATGGATTCTTTTCTGCATTTTTCGCCCTTCACTCTCTGCTGTAGAGGTCGGTTGGTGGCTTTCAGCCGCCCCGCCGTGATGGGCATTCTCAACGTCACGCCCGACTCTTTTTACGACGGCGGACGCCACAAGTCCGAGGCCGACATTGTGGAGCACGCCCGGCAGATGCTGGCCGACGGGGCCGACATCATCGACATCGGGGTGGTCTCTACCCGCCCGGGGGCACAGCTCCTCGAACCCGCCGAGGAGTCCCGCCGTCTCGCCCCCATCGTGCGCCTCCTGCGGCAGGAACTCCCCCCCGACACGCTCCTCTCGGTTGACACCTGCTACTGCCTCCCAGCCGAGGCCGCCGTCAGGGCAGGCGCCGACATCGTCAACGACGTTTCGGGTTTCCAGTTCGACGACCGTATGCCCGAGGTGGTCGCCGAACTTCAGACTCCCTATATACTCATGCACACCCGCGGCACCCCCGCCACCATGCAGCAGCCGCAGAACACCGCCTATTCCGACCTCGTGGGCGAAATGGCGCTCTATTTCTCTTCGCGGCTCGACCGCCTCCGCCGCTGCGGGGTCAAGGACGTGATTCTCGACCCCGGCTTCGGCTTCGCTAAGACGGTGGAGGGCAACTACCAGGCCCTCCTCGGCCTCGACCGCCTCTGCCGCCTCTTCCCCGATACGCCCATCCTCGCTGCACTCTCCAACAAGTCGATGATTTCAAGGCGTCTCGGCATCCCCGGTCCACAGCTCCCCCGCGACTGCGAGTCGCTCGAACTCGGCACTCTCGCCCTCAACACGGTTGCCCTCGCACGCGGCGCCCGGCTCCTGCGGGTCCACTCGCCCCGCCCCTCCCGCATCGCCATCGACTTGCTTTTTCCCAACACTGCAACTATATAATACTTAACTGCCTATGAATACGACACTTCCTTTTCCCCACATCCGCGTTGTCGATGTGCTCGACATCCTCCTTGTTGCCCTGCTGCTCTACCAGCTTTACCGCCTCTTGCGGGGTACTAACGTCATGCGCATCTTCTGGGCCATTGTCTTCATCTACATCTCGTCGAAGCTTTTCGACTTGCTCCACATGAGGCTCTGCTCTCAAATTCTCGGCGGGGTGATGAGCGTGGGTCTCATCGCACTGGTCATCGTCTTCCAGCCCGAGATACGCAAGTTCCTCCTCCTCATCGGCACCAAGACACAGCTCACGGGCGACACTATGGTCAAACGGTTCCAGTTCTGGCGGTCGGGGGTGCGCAACAAGCCCGGCGTCAACTTTGAACCCTACATTCAGGCTTGTATGCACATGTCGCAGAGCAAGACCGGCGCACTCATCATCTTCAAGCGGCTCAACTCGGTGGAGGAACTGGTCAAGACGGGCGAGGTGGTCAATGCCGTGGTTTCCTCGCCGCTACTCGAGACGCTCTTCTTCAAAAACTCCCCCCTCCACGACGGCGCCGTCATCGTGAGCGGCAACACGGTGCTGGCCGCCCGCTGCATCCTCCCTGTCACTTCTCGGCTCGACATCGACCCCAACCTGGGCCTCCGCCACCGCTCCGCCATCGGCGTCACCGAGGGCCTCGACGTGGTGGCGGTCATCGTCTCCGAAGAGACGGGAGCCATCTCCTACGCCGTCGGCGGCGAAATCCACCACAACGTCGGCCCCGTCCAGCTCCGCCACGCCCTCGAAGCCTACCTTTCCCCCTCAGCCTGACCTCCCCAAACTGTTTCCTAAGCCCCCGCCCCCTCCTGCCCCTCCTGCCCCCCCCTGCCCGCCCCGAGAATATTAATTCTAAATTCTTAATTGTTAATTGTTAATAGTAGTTCCACCCCGCCCAAATGTTATTAATCCTTGATTCTTAATTCTTAACTCTCCCTCGGTGAAGTTTTTCTTCTAAAATGTGGCACATTCAAAAAAAAAATGTATCTTTGCTAATTAAAATGAATATCAGAAAATAGAATATCTAATTAATTGTTACTATCTTATGAAAAGTAGAAAAGTACTTCTCGGTTTGATTGCGGGCTTCTTTGTCTGTTTTGCAGGCATTGCAACGGCCCAAAATGCAAATTACAAAAGCACCAAACTTGTAGAAATCGGCCCCGACAACATCGGCGGTCGCATCACTTCGGTTGTCGTCATGAACCACCTCGATGGCGAGATCGCCCAGCTCTATGCCGGCGCTGCCTCGGGCGGCCTCTACACCCGCACCAGCGAGATTACCGACGTATGGAGCTATCAGCCCTGCTATGTCGATGGCCGCGAGCTTACCCTCCCCATCAGCTGCATGGCCAAAATCAACGATTCCACCATCTTGATCGGCACCGGCGAGTGCATCTACCAACCGGGCAATCGTCAGAACAAGTTCTCCGCCATCGGCCGCGGCCTGTTCTGCTTCAATACCAACACCAAGGCATTCACCCCCATCGACCTCGGCATCGACGAGTTTGAGTGCATCCGCACCATCAGCGTGATGAATATTCACGACACCGCCCTGGTCTTCGTCGCCACGGGCAGCACCCTCTACCGCCTCTCCATCGTCTCCGACGAGGACTGGAACGACCACGAGGTCGTATTCAACGGGCCTGTCCGCAGCATCGTCCTCTCTCAGCAGACCAACCG
>DCJB01000102.1 GCA_002317325.1 Bacteroidales bacterium UBA1711 | reverse complement strand
GTGAGCGGTGAGCGGTGAGCGGTGAATGGCGAACGGCGAACTGTTAACGGAGGCAGGGTGGGCGGCCTTCGGCCGCCCACCCTGCCGGGGAGATTGCTGACCTTGGATTAGTGGAGGAAGGCCAGCAGGATGCCTGCTGCGACGGCGGAGCCGACCACGCCGGCCACATTGGGACCCATGGCGTGCTGCAGGAGGTAGTTGGTTTTGTCGTATTCGAGACCCACGTTGTTGGAGACGCGGGCGGCATCGGGCACGGCGCTGACGCCTGAGTTGCCGATGAGGGGGTTGATTTTGTTGCCCTCTTTGAGGAAGAGGTTGAAAATCTTGCAGAAGAGGACGCCGCAGAATGTGGCGACGATGAACGAGAAGGCGCCGAGGCAGAAAATCAGCACCGAGCGGCCGGTGAGGAACGAGGTGGCCTGAGTGGAGGCGCCGACGGTGAGGCCGATGAGCAGGGTGCAGATGTTGACGATGGCGTTGCTGGCCACTTCGCTGAGGCGTTTGGTGACGCCGCATTCCTTCAGCAGGTTGCCGAAGAAGAGCATGCCGAGGAGCGGCAGGCCCGAGGGGACGATGAAGGCGCAGAAGAGGAAGCCCACGATGGGGAAGGTGACTTTTTCGAGTTTGGACACCTGGCGGGGGGACTTCATGCGGATGGTGCGTTCCTTCTTGGTGGTCATCAAGCGCATGATGGGGGGCTGGATGACCGGCACGAGGGCCATGTAGGAGTAGGCCGAGACGGCGATGGCGCCCATGAGTTCGGGGGCCAGCTGGCTGGAGAGGAAGATGGCGGTGGGGCCGTCGGCTCCGCCGATGATGCCGATGGCGCCGGCCTCATTGGGCGCGAAGCCGAGAGCGAGGGCGCCCATGTAGGCGGCGAAGATGCCGCACTGGGCGGCGGCGCCGATGAGGAAGAGTTTGGGGTTGGAGAGCAGGGCGGAGAAGTCGGTCATGGCGCCGATGCCGAGGAAGATGAGCGGCGGATACCAGCCGTTCTGAACGCCGTGGTAGAGGATGTTCAGGACGGAGCCCGACTCGTAGATGCCTATCTTAAGGCCCGGGTAGAAGGGGATGTTGCCGACCAGCATGCCGAATCCGATGGGGACCAGCAGCAGCGGTTCAAACTCGAACTTGACGCCCAAAAAGATGAACAGCAAGCCGAAGAGGATCATGATGATGTGACCCCATGTGACGTTTGCGAAACCAGTGTACATGAGGAACTGTACCATCTGGGTTGACAAGAAGTCCATGAAGCCACCTGTTGCCAATAAGCTAAACATTTTTGTACTTTCAGATTTCTTTCTGCCCTGTCTGAGCCGGCCGAATTGGCGGGCTGCGGGCAGGGGCAGGATGCGTTCAACAATGGGTTAACTGATAACGATAAGGGTGTCGCCTTCCAGCACGCTGTCGCCCTTGCGGACGTTGACGGCGGTGACGGTGCCGTCGGAGTCGGCCTCGATGTTGTTTTCCATCTTCATGGCCTCGAGCAGCACGACGCGCTGGCCGCTCTTCACCTGGTCGCCCACGTTGACGAACACGTCGAGGATGGTGCCGGGGAGCGGGGTCTGCACCTTGTTGCCGCCGGCGGCGGTGTTGGGGTTGGGGGCGGAGGCGCGCTGCACGTCGCCCGAGGGGGCGGCGGACACGCGTGGGGCGGCGCTGCTGCGCACCACCGTGGTGCGGGGTTTCTGGGCGCGCATTTCTTTGTCAACCGTAACGGTGTAGGGGGTGCCGTTTACGTCCAGTTTGATTTCCTGACCTTCGACTTCGTTGATGTCGACGTTGTAGTCGGTGCCGTTTATCTTGAATTTGAAATTTTTCATCTTTCTTTCTTTTGTTGTTTGAATTGAAAAATGGGTGACTGCTACTTGCGGTTGGCAAAGTATTTGTTCATGTTGTAGAACTTGGCGTTCCAGGGGGTCCAGGCGCGTTCGACTTTTTGGATGGTGATGACGGTGTCTTCCTCGTCGTGGAGGTCTTGGTCGTAGGCGTAGATGGCGGCTGCGATGGCTGCATAGACTTCGCCGGCCACGTCCTTGGTCTTGGCGGGGGCTTCCTGATTGTCTTTCTTGGCGTGTTTGTTCTTCTTGCGGTCCTGGACGCTCATGATGAGCGAGCCGTAGCCCTTCATGATGAAGCAGATGCAGATGAGTGCGAAGAAGACCACCGCCACTGCCACCACCGTGAGTCCGACACCCTTGGAGTCGGATGCGAGGATGCGTTCGGACTGCTTGGGCACGTGGTAGTGGAACTCGGCTGCTTTCACTATCTGTTCGCCGCCGAAGTTCAGGACGTTGATGTCGTAGCCCACGGAGTTTTTGCCCATCACCTGAATCTCATTGTTGGGCATATCGATGTAGAAGGCGTAGGAGGTGTTGTTGAATCCCACCAACTCGGCGGGCTCCATGGTGTCGCGCTGTCCGTGGAGATAGGGGCACATGGGGATGAAGGCGAGGTTGGAGGAGTCCTTCTGGTTGGAGGAGAGCACGACGATGCAGTGTCCCAGCGTGGAGACAGAGACGGGGCGGAGGATGTTTTTGAGGTCGTGGCGGCCCATGAAGATGTCGGTGGTGTAGCGGCCGACCCGCTTGATTTCGGAGCCGTCGCGAACCAGCAGGTCAACGCTGCAGTCGATGCTGTCGATGACGACGTAGGCGCCCAATTGGGGCAGGAAGCACGACTGGTTGGTTTGGAAGCTCTGCGGGCCGTCGGGGCGAGGGGCGGGGCACTGGGCCTGGCACCCGGGTTCGGCTGCCTGGGGGGCGGGGGCGGGTTGGGCGGGCAGATGCTGCTGTGCCGCCGCGCTGCCTCCGGCCAGCACGATGCCGACGAACAGGGCTACTATTGTTTTGGCAATTTTGTTCATTTGTGTTGTTTGGGGAATATAACGATCAAAAAAGATAAAAAGCAGGGGTCAGCGGGCCGCTGGGGCCCGCTGTCTCCCTTTTTTTCTGCTTACTTGTTGTGCTGGCACTGGTGCTTGCAGCCCTCGTGGTTGCCTTCGCAGCCCTCGTGGTTGCCTTTGCAGCCTTCGTTGGCGCCTTTGCAGCATTCGTGGTTGCCCTGGCATTGCTCGCCGTTCTTCACTTTGCAGCAATTCTCGGTGCCTTTGTTGGGGCAGGCCTCGCAGTTGCGTTCGGCGCAGGTGCTGTCGGCGCAGGCGCATTCGTGGGCGCACTGGTGTTCGCAGACCACGACGGTGTCGGCGGTGGAGTCGGCGACCTCTTCGGCGGCGTTGTTGTTACAGGCGGTCATGCCGAATGCGAAAGCGGCAGCGACAAAAGCAGTGAAAAAAACTTTCTTCATTTTTTTTTGATGTTTTGTGGGGTGAAGAACCCCGGGTTAATAATATGCTTTGATTGAGTTCGTCCAAAGACTACAGCGGGATGTTGCAGTGCTTCTTCATCGGCAGGGAGTCCTTCTTGGTGGCGAGCACCTGCAGGGCGCGGATGATGCGGAAGCGGGTGTTGCGCGGCTCGATGACGTCGTCGATGTAGCCGTACTTGGCAGCGTTGTAGGGGTTGGCGAATTGGTCGTTATATTCTTTTTCTTTCTGAGCGATGTACTTGGCCTTCTCTTCGGGGTCGGTGATGTCCTTGAGCTGGCGGCCGTAGAGCACCTCGGTGGCTCCGCTGGCGCCCATGACGGCGATTTGAGCGGTGGGCCAGGCGTAGTTGATGTCGCCGCGGAGCTGCTTGCAGCTCATGACGATGTGGGCGCCGCCGTAGCTCTTGCGGAGGGTGACGGTGACTTTGGGCACGGTGGCCTCGCCGTAGGCGAAGAGCATTTTGGCGCCGTGGACGATGACGCCGTTGTATTCCTGGCCGGTGCCGGGGAGGAAGCCGGGGACGTCGACGAGGGTGACGATGGGGATGTTGAAGGCGTCGCAGAAGCGGACGAAGCGGCCGCCCTTGCGGGAGGCGTTGCAGTCGAGCACGCCGGCCATGGCCTTGGGCTGGTTGGCCACGATGCCCACGCTGACGCCGCCGAAGCGGCCGAAGCCGACCACCAGGTTGGGGGCGAATTTCTCATGCACTTCGAGGAATTTGCCGTCATCGACGATGGCGTTGATGACCTCTTTGACGTCGTAGGGGGCGTTGGGGTTGTCGGGGATGAGGCTGTTGAGGCTGTCCTCGAGGCGGTCGATGGGGTCTTCGGTGGGCTGGTAGGGGGCCTCTTCAAAGTTGTTGGAGGGGATGTAGCTCACGAGGTCGCGAATCATGGCGAGGGTTTCTTCCTCGGTCTCGCCCACGAAATGGGCCACGCCGCTCTTGGTGGCGTGCACCATGGCGCCGCCGAGTTTGTCAACGGTCACGTCTTCGCCCGTGACGGTCTTCACCACCTTGGGGCCGGTGAGGAACATATAGCTGTTCTCCTTGGTCATCATGATGAAGTCGGTGAGCGCGGGGCTATAGACGGCGCCGCCGGCGCAGGGGCCGAAGATGGCGCTGATTTGGGGCACCACGCCGCTGGCGAGGATGTTGCGTTCGAATATTTCGGCGTAGCCGGCGAGGGAGTTGCAGCCCTCTTGGATGCGGGCTCCGCCGGAGTCGTTGAGGCCGATGACCGGGGCGCCGGTCTTCATGGCCTGGTCCATGATTTTGCAAATTTTGAGCGACATGGTCTCGCTCAGGCTGCCGGCGAACACGGTGAAGTCCTGCGCGAAGACATAGACCGGGCGGCCGTCGATGGTGCCGTAGCCCGTGACGACGCCGTCGCCGAGGAAGGACTGCTTCTGCATGTCGAAGTTCACGCAGCGGTGGGTGACGAACATATCGAATTCCTCGAAAGAGCCTTCGTCGAGCAGCAGGGCGATACGCTCGCGCGCGGTGAGCTTGCCCTGCTCGTGCTGTTTGTCGATGCGCTTTTGGCCGCCGCCCATTTTGGCTTCGCTCCTCTTGTCGAGGAGTTCTTTTATCTTTTCTTCAAATGCCATTATTTGAATAGTTATGTGGTTAGTATTGTGGATTCGCTATCGGTCTTAGCGGCCGCTTGCTCCTCCTGTTATTTCGGTTTTTATTGACCGGGGCCGAGGCTGGGCCGCCTTATTTGCAGCAGAGTTCGGTCAGCACGCCGAGGGTGCTCTTGGGGTGCAGGAAGCCGATGTGCAGGCCTTCGGCGCCGCCGCGGCTTTGGGCGTCGATGAGGCGGACACCCTTTTCTTTGGCGTCGGCCAGGGCCTGGTCGGTGTTCTCCACGCAGAAGGCGATGTGGTGCATTCCGCCCTTGCCGCCATTCTTTTCGATGAAGGAGGCGATGGTGCTTTCGGGGCAGGTGGGTTCCAGCAACTCTATTTTCACTTCGCCGCACTTGAGAAATGCGGTTCTGACTTTTTGGTCGGCTACTTCCTCGATGGCGTAGCATTTCAGTCCCATCACGTCTTCCCAATAGCGGATGGCTTCGTCAAGATTGGTCACGGCAATGCCGATGTGTTCAATGTGTGAAGGTGTCATATTGTTTGTATTTTATTAAGTTTTCTGTGTGTCAGCGGGCTGGCAATGCGGTTGAAAATCACTTCCTTCCGACACGAAGACCCGACACATTATTAATGTGCAAAGGTACGCATATTTTTTGAATCGGAGACTTTTTTTTTCGCCTCGCAGGAGATTCTATAGAGAATTAAGAATTATGAATTAAGAATTAAGAATTTAGAAATAATCCAGTTGGACGGTGGACGGTGATTTGTGAATAGTGAATAGTGAATAGTGAACGGTGATTTGTGAATAGTGAATAGTGAATAGTGAATAGTGAACGGTGAACGGACAAACGGGGGAGAAACGGGGGAGAAACGGGGCTGTAACGGGGGAGAGACGGGGCTGTAACGGGGGAGAGACG
>DCJB01000019.1:13717-19448 GCA_002317325.1 Bacteroidales bacterium UBA1711 | reverse complement strand
CCCTTCACAATTCACAATTTCACAATTTCACAATTTACAATTTCACAATTCACAATTCACAATTTCACAATTTCACAATCTCACAATCTCACAATTCACAAAACTCATGACAAAAGCAGAACGCCGCCGGCAGGTGATTGAGGCCTGCATGGCCCTCCTGCGGCACACCGCCGCCACCGCACGCCAAGAAATGGACTCGGCTCAACAGCAGAGCAACGACTACGGCGCCAACGTGGACCGCTACGACTCTTTCCGCACCAAGATGATGCGGCAGCGCGATATGTATGCCAAGCAGCTGTCTAACGCCAACGCAGGACTGAGGGTGATGGAGGAGATGCTGCGCACGCCCCCGCCCGTCCGCGCCGAACACGGAGCCATTGTAATCACCGACAGGCAGGGCTTTTTCATGAGTGCCGGCATAGGCCGTTTCCTGGTCCCTTTCGGCGGCGCCGCCACGGCAGAGACCTTTTTCGCCATCAGCGCGCAGACCCCCGTCTATATGGCGCTGAAGGGGAAGCGGATGGGCGACACCTTCACCATCAACGGAGTCACTCAGACCATCCGAGAGATTTTCTAATCGGCCCGCCCAACTCGGCAAACCGCATGAAGCGGTGCCCGCAATGCTCTTTCCACACCACGGCGTTGTGGCGGGGGAAGAGCCGCATGAGGCGGCTGTGGTCGCCCAGCAGTTCGTCATCGGTGCTGAGGGCGAAGTTCAGCCGCCCGCCCTCGGGCCGCAGGG
The DNA here is from genome assembly GCA_002317325.1 of Bacteroidales bacterium UBA1711. GTDB lineage: Bacteria > Bacteroidota > Bacteroidia > Bacteroidales > P3 > Colimorpha. Next base: position 18,706 of record DCJB01000019.1, on the reverse strand, counting down.
CTTGGAACACGCGGCGGTCAAAGTCGCCGTACTGCGCCAAGCGCTCCGCCACGGCGGCGCTTGGACCCGGAAATACGGCTGCAATGGTCTTCTCCACCTCGCACACGGGGTTAACACACCACACGGTGCCGCTGTAATACGGCGTGTAGCAGAGGGCAAAGTAGCCGCCCAGGCTGCTGCCCACCAAGAGGCTGGGCCGCTGTTCTGCCAGCAGCGCTCTCAGCCGGGCGAAGAGGTCGGCGGGCGGGGCGGCATCATAGTCGAAGGTGGGAGCAATCAGCCGGCAGCTGGGAAACATCTGCCCGAGAAGCCGCGCCTTGACGGCCTGCCCCGTCGATCCGTAGCCGTGGAGGTACATTATGGTCTTCATCGCCACTCTAACGCCGCCGCCGCCCCTTTATTGTCCCACCCCCGGGCTACAGGCGGCACGTAGCGGCTCAAATTATGCAGCGCCGCACATTTGAGAGGCCTATCCTTCTTTCTCCGAAACACGAGGTCACAAATCAATCCCCAAGACACCTCCCGCAGACCTCAGTTCGAGGCATGAGAGAACGCCCCCGATTCCATGGTGCCCTTCGTCAGGAAAATGAACATCCCACAAGTCATCCATGTCGGCAAGAAAAGAAACCTCAGATTCGATGTAAAGGACAAAAATGAAGTTCGGTTTTTCGTCCAAAAGACCGAGGAATCGTTTTTTTTCGCACCTCTGCGCCCCAGCCCGCACCAAAAGCCGCCCGCACTGCGTCAAAGCCAGGCTGCGATACGCACACACACAACCGCCCTACATCATCAGACAGACGACAACAGTCCCCCCCTGCAGCAACAGGGGATTCAAGGTTTTTCATACCGCGCTGAGGTGCAGCGGCACCGATTCGGACCGACATCCCTATGCGGCGCCGGCTCGGCCCCAAGAGGCTTCGCCCAGCGACAGAACGTGTCAACCGAGCAGTTGGGCGGCGTGATTCTTGGTGTCCACCTTGCCGATGGCATCAATGATGACGCCCTGCTCGTCGATGACGTAGGTGGTGCGGATGGTGCCCACCGACTCCTTGCCGTACATCTTCTTCACACCCCAGGCCTCGTAGGCCTGAAGGATGGTCGTCTCGGTGTCGGAGATTAGGTGGAACGGCAGCCCGTACTTCTCGATGAAGCGCTGGTGCGAGGCCGCCGAGTCTCGGCTCACCCCAAGCACCTCGTAGCCGAGGGCGATGAAGCGCTGGTAGTTGTCGCGCAGGTCGCAGGCCTCGGCGGTGCAGCCGGGGGTGCTGTCCTTGGGATAGAAATATAGCACCAGCTTCTTGCCGGCGAAGTCGGTCAGCCTGACGAGGCTTCCATTCTCATCAACACCCTCAAAATAAGGGGCGCATGTTCCAATGGTGAGCATATTGAGTGTTTTTTGTTGCAATCATTCTGTCGGACGTGAGCGTCGAGCCGCACGCCTCTGATGTGATAACGCACCTCCTCCCACCAATATTGCATCCCACCCGCACAACATTCCAAATTCAAGTATTCCGACAGAAAACTGATTTTTCCAACCATGCTCAACGAAATACCATTCCCGACACAGCCATAAAGGTACAATCCCAATCTGCTGTCAATCGGCAAGTTCGCATATTCGTCACACATTAGCGCCTGTCAACTGGATTATTTTTCGTAACTTTGCAGTTGGTAGGGCTGTGTTCTAATCCCACGGTACACCCGCCGTCCCACGCACCGCCTTTTACTGGCTGGGGGCCGATTCCTCCAGACCGCCCGACGGACAGGACACACGAAACCCAACCTTACAGGAGGCACTTGCCATGAGACGCACAATGACAGAAGACGAAGTACGGGATTCCGCACGGGAGATTCTCGACCTCGAACCGACCGAGTCGGCGCAAGCCGGCGTCGGGCAGCTTACGTCTTTCAACAAACTGGGGTTTGCTGGCGTAAAAGACCGCCCCGACGGCTGGTATCTGCCCAACGAGTCCCATTTTCCCGCACTCATTCTCGAGACAAAAGCGTCAGACACCCTTCTCGGCAGCAGAGAGCGTGCAGAACTAATCAAGAACGTCAGGGTAGCGCAGACCAAATACCCGCACGTTGTGGGCATATTGTACAACGGATACGAGACCGAGGTCTTTGTCGGTGACACGAAAAGGGAGGACGGCTGCGGCCTCAAACCCAAAGAGTACTACCTCGGACTATTCTCCACTACCAAGATAGACAAGTCGCTCATCTACTCGCTCACCCGGAGCATTAACGACACCCTCCACTTCAATTTTGCCATCAAGAACCTCTACCACCGCATGATTTTCACTGCGTGCGCTCTTGTTGCCAAACGATACGGCGCTACGCTCTCAAAGGGGATGTCTTTCGGGCTGTTCGCCACCTCGGTTCGCGAGACCTTGGTGTCGTCTCTCTCCGCCGACCTTTCCAAAAACATCAAGCTGCAGGTCCTTTTGGATGTCTTTTCCGAGATAAAGCCCAACGCAAACTGCCCGCAGGAACCCATCGACAAGTTTATCAACGACATCTCCCTCATTTCCGACAACATCAACTCCGACTTCTGGAACGGGGAGGATGTGATGGCCATCTTCTTCAACGAGTTCAACCGCTACAAGGCCAAGTCGGAATCGGGGCAGGTGTTCACGCCCGACCACATCACCTCCTTCATATACCGCATAACGGACACCACGCCGGCAGACTGCGTCCTTGACGCAGCTTGCGGAAGCGGCGCCTTCCTCGTGAAGGCAATGTGCAACATGATTAAGGAAGTCGGGGGGGTGCGGACGAAACAAGCGACAGAGATTGCCCAAGAACAACTCTACGGAATAGAGTTTGACCGAGAGATTTACGCTCTCGCCTGTGCCAATATGCTCATACACAAAGATGGGAAAACCAACCTCGAGCAGTTGGACAGCCGCTCGCAAGCGGCGGGTGACTGGATTCGGTCAAAACCCATCACGAAGGTGCTTATGAACCCGCCTTTCGAGAACAAGTACGGGTGCCTCGACATCGTTGAGAACGTCCTCAGCAACGTCGGAAGGGGAACGGTCTGCGCCTTCATCCTCCCCGACAACAAACTGGAAAAGGCCAAGCCCCGCGTCCGCAGATGGTTGCAGACCTGCACCCTTGAGAAGATAATCAAACTGCCCAAGGAGGTCTTTTCGGGCGTGACCACCAGCATCTTCATTTTCACCGCCGGCATTCCACAGGGACGGAAAGAGATTTTTGGCTGCCACATGGAGGACGACGGCCTCGAAACCATCAAGAACCAAGGTCGGCAGGACATCCGCAACCGATGGGACTCCATTGAGGAGGAGTGGGTGGAGATTGTCCACAAACAGAGCGGACACGCCTCCATCCAGTGGCTGAAGCCCGAAGAGCACCTCAGCTATCAGGAATGCAATGTCGTCCCCTTGCCCGTCAGAGCCGACTTCATGAAGCGGACGTTGATGTACGCCCTGTACAAAGCCGGAATCGACGAGTCCGACTTTGTGCAGAATGTGAAAGACCACACCCTGTACGGAACTCCCCTGCCTCCGCAGTACAAAGAGATACTCGACAGCCCCACGACCGCCGAAGAGGGACTGGACAAAGTGCAATGGAGGCGCTTCGAGATTGGCGGCCTATTCGATGTCTCCAAAGGACAGCGGCTCACCAAAGCCGACCAGCTGGAGGGCGACATCAACTACGTGGGGGCTTCGGCTTTCAACAACGGCATAACAAATCACATCGGCAACAACTCAAAACTCAACGCTTCCGGGACTATTTCTGTCTGCTACAACGGCTCTATCGGCGAGTCATTCTTCCAAGACCAGCCCTATTGGGCCACCGATGATGTCAACATTCTCACGCCGCGGTTCGCAATCAACCCATTCATCGCCCTCTTCATCTGCACTGTCATCAAAAACGAAAGTACAAGATTCGCTTTCGACAATAAGTGGAAGAAAGAAATCATGGAGACCTCTTCCATCCCTCTTCCTGCCACAGCCCAAGGCTCTCCCGACTTCGTTTTTATGGAGAAATACATCAAGGCTCTGCCCTACAGCAATTTTATTCAATAATCCAACAACAATAACACTACATACCCATGAAAAGAATGATATTGACGCTGGCCGCGGCGCTGATGTCCACCGCCGCCGTGGCACAGACTCCGGCCGAAGAAGCCGGCAAGCCCGAGGAGGGCTACCTTTTCACCATCGAGAAAGAACTGAAGGTGACTCCCGTGAAGAATCAGAACAGTTCGGGCACCTGCTGGGACTACGCCGGCACCGCCTTCCTCGAGGCCGAGCTGCTGCGTATGGGCAAGGGCGAATACGACCTGAGCGAAATGTTCACCGCCTACCACGACTACTGCGACCGCGCCATGGCCTCCATTCGCAAACGGGGCGACATCAGCTACTCTCAGGGAGGCTGCTTCGGCGACGTGCTGCACGTGATGGAACGCTACGGACTGGTGCCTGAAGAGCAGATGCGGCCCGGCGTGACCCACCGCGACAGCCTGGCCGCCTTCGGCGAAATGAGCTCGATGACCAACCCCTTGGTCAAAGCCGCCTCCGGCAACGGCAGCCTCCAAGCCGACTCCAACTACCAACTCTTGGCCATGAAGGCCATCCGCGCCGTGCTGCAGGTCTATCTCGGCATACCGCCCGAAAAGTTCACCTACCGCGGCAGGGATTATACCCCCGCCTCTTTCCGCGACGCACTGGGACTGAAAGCCTCTGACTATGTGCAGGTGACGGCCGTCCTGCACGAGCCGCTCTACGGCGCCTTCGCCCCCGAAAGTCCCGACAACTGGCGCAACGAACCCGCCTACAACGTCACCCTCGACGAACTGATCGAAATCACCGACCTCGCCCTCGCTCAGGGCTACCCCGTGGGCTGGGACAGCGACGTGAGCGAACCCGGCTGGCGGCTGGGCATCAAGAAGGGCTTTGTGGTGCTGCCCGCCAACGGCGACAACAACCTCCCCCAAGGCACCGACATGGAACACTGGGCCGGCAA
>DCJB01000019.1:11936-13627 GCA_002317325.1 Bacteroidales bacterium UBA1711 | reverse complement strand
CAGCTGGCATGGGACAACCACGAGACTAACGACGACCACCTCATGCTCATCTACGGAACCGCCAAGGACCAGATGGGCAATCCCTACTACATGGTCAAAAACAGCTGGGGCCGCTATGGCGAGTATAACGGTATGTTCTATTGCAGCAAGGCCTACTTCCGCTACAAGACCATCACCGTGCTCCTCCACAAGGACGCGCTCAGCAAGGCAATGAAGAAGAAATTGGACATCAAATAGAAGTGAATGGTGAATCAGCGAATTGACAAGTGAGGGCAACATGAGGTGCTATCCCCCCCCGGCGCTGCCGAACCTGCAGCCTCTTGTCGCCTCGCCGTATCACCGCTAAAAAAACCAACTTATGGACGCAACTGTCGAAACTCCCAAACACTCTTTGAAAGAATGGGTGGCCGCCACCCGCTATTGGTCATTCTCTGTCTCGTCGCTGCCCGCCGTCGCCACGGCTTGCTACTTGGCATCGCTCCACGGCGCCGCCGCCGTCAACTGGGTCAACGTGGTGCTGGCCGTCATCGGCGTGGTGCTCTTCCACGCAGCCGGCAACTTGCTGAGTGACGTGGGCGACTTCCGCTCGGGCGCCGACTGCAAAGAAGCCTTCGCCGTCCCCAACCTCGTGGAGGAGCTTTTTCTCCCCAAGCAATACCTCCGCTTCAGCGCCGCCCTCTTCGCCATCGGCATAGCCATCGGGTTCTTCCTTGCTATCCGCAGCAGCTGGCAGCTGCTGGCCGTGGGCGGACTCGGCTTCGTGATGACACTGCTCTACACCAAGAGCAAAAACGTATTCCTCAGCGACATCGACATCTTCCTCATCTTCGGCGTGCTGGTCATGCTCGGCACCAGCATTGTGTCTGTGGGTGCGATAGACTGGCGGGTGCTGCTGCTCTCAGTGCCGCTGGGACTGATTACCCTCTCGGTGCTGCACGCCAACAACACCCTCGACATACTGACCGACGGCCGGGTGGGCATCCACACCTTGGCCATGGCCATGGGCGAGAGACGGGCCGTCGGCGCCTACATCGCCTACCAACTGCTGCCCTTCCTGTGGGTGGCGGGCTGCGTGGCGGCCGGGCTGATGGCGTGGCCCGCTCTATCGTGCCTCTTGGCCCTGGCCTTGGCGGTGGGAAACATCAAGAAGGCCCGCGCCTTCTTCCATGAGGGACGCAATGCGCTTGTCGGACTCGACCTCATGAGCGCCAAACTTCAGCTGGTCTTCTCCCTTCTCCTTGCCGCGGGACTGATGGCCGGCACACTGCTGTAGCAATGAAGGCCGTCAAGAAAGCCTCCGCCGGACGCCCGCGGGCAGCACTGATTGCCGCAGTGGCGGCTGCCGCCGCGCTGTGGTTCTGGATGTTCTCGCCCTGGACGGCGGGACGCGCCAACTTCTGGCTCACCATGGCGGCCGCAGGACTGGCGCTCACCACCATGGCGGCCCGCTTCGGCAACCTGCGGGCAAGCCTCTCTCTCCGCCGCCCGCCCAAGGAGTGGCTCGCGCAGCTGCTCCTCGGCTTCGGCATTGCCGCACTGCTGTGGGGCGCTTTTTGGGTGGGCGACAAGGTGTCGGGCTGGCTCTTCGGTTTCGCACGCCCCCAAGTGGACAGCATCTACGGTCTCAAGCAGGGGCTGCCGCCCCTCACTATCGCACTGCTCCTGCTCCTCGTCATAGGGCCGGCCGAAGA
>DCJB01000019.1:8058-11755 GCA_002317325.1 Bacteroidales bacterium UBA1711 | reverse complement strand
CCCCGCTGGCTGCCGGCGCTGGTGCTTTCCCACGCCTTGTGGGACGCGTGCGTTTTCGTCGTCTTCCCCATCTAACCCAACCCCTCCGAGCAATGTTCGACAACCGCGACACCATCGATTTCGCCCACACCAAAATCCCCGCCCTCTTCCGCAGCCTCTTCATTCCCACCCTGCTGGGAATGCTCTTCAATATGGCCTTCCTGCTCACCGACGGCATTTTCATCGGCCACGGCGTGGGACCCGAAGGACTGGCCGTGGTCAACCTGGTGGCCCCCATCATGATGGTGGCTACTGGCTTGGGCATGATGTTGGGCATAGGCGGCAGCGTGGTGGCCGCCATCCACCTCTCCAAAGAAAACGTCAAGGCCGCCCGCATCATCGTCACCCAAGCCTTTTGGGCCGCATTGGCAGTGTCGGTGCTGCTGGGCCTCCTCTATTTTCTCTTCCCCCGCACGGTGCTGTCGCTCCTCGGCGTGAGCAAAAAACTTATGCCGCTGGCCTTGGAATACTACCTGTGGTTCATCCCCACCACTCTGCTCCTCTTGTTCCAAATTGTGGGCGAGTTTGTCATCCGTCTCGACGGGTCGCCCCGCTTCGCTATGTATTCCAACGTCATTCCCGCCTTGGTCAACATCGGGTTCGACTACCTCTTCATCATCGTCTTCGACTGGGACCTCCGAGGTGCCGCCCTCGCCACAGACATCGGCACCTTCGTGGGCGCCGCCATGACTTTCTATTACATGACGTTCAAGCCCCAGACGCTCTCGTTCTACCGGCTCAAACGCACCCGCACCAGCCTGCGGCTCTCCCTCCGCAACGTGGGCTACATGACCCGGACGGGCTTCTCGGCCTTTGTGGGCGAATTTGCCATTTCTGTGATGATGCTCACGGGCAACCGCGCCTTCGGCAGCCACCTCGGCGACGAGGGCATCGCCGCCTTCGGCGTCATCTGCTACCTCTTCCCTTTGGTGTTCATGATTTATAACGCCGCCGCCCAGTCAGCCCAACCCATCATCAGCTTCAACTACGGAGCCGGCAACCGCAGCCGGGTCCTCCAGACCTTCCGCCACAGCCTGGCCATCAGCTTGGCATTCGGCCTATTCATGACTCTCCTCTTCGTCCTCTTCGCACCCGCCGTCGTCGCCATCTTCCTCGCCCCCGACACCGCCTCTTTCCGGCTGGCGGCCGTCGGACTTCCCCTCTTCGCCACAGGCTATGTATTCGTCTCTTTCAACATCAGCGCCATCGGCTACTTCCAGAGCGTGGAACAATCCACCTTCGCCACCCTGCTGATGCTCTGCCGGGGAGTGGTCTTCCTCGTGGCGGCATTCCTGCTGCTGCCCCCGCTCCTCGACACCGCCGGACTGTGGCTCGCCGTGCCCTGCGCCGAAATGCTCACCGTTGCCGCAGCAGGTCTTTGGCTCCTCCTCCGAAAATCCCATTCTATTCAATAACAGCACCCGCCATGACCAACAAACTATTCCTCGCCGTCTCGGCCGTCCTGCTGCTGACGGCCCTCCGCGCCACTCCGGCCCAAGCCCAAGACTCCCTCTATGGACGCTACCCTTCGTTCCGCTGCGCCATTGAGCAGGGCAACCAGTTGTGCAGCCTCTCGGTACACGAACTGGACAACCTAATCGAGGCCGACTCCACCTGGCGCACGGGCAAGTGGTGGGGCGGCGTGTGGACCCGCGACGTGAACTACAGCGCCTTTCTCGCCGCCGCCTATATGGACCCTCTCGTCACCCGCACCAGCCTGATGAAGAAGGTGTGGAAAGGCCGTATCCTGCAAGACACCGGCACCGGCGGCTCGTGGCCCATTTCCACCGACCGCATCGTGTGGGCCTTGGGCGCCTGGCAGCTCTACTTGGTGACGCGCGACGAGGACTGGCTCAGGCAGAGCCGCCAAATCATCTGCAACACACTCCGCCAGGACGAATTGACGGTCTATGACTCGACCACGGGACTGATGCGAGGCGAGTCAAGCTTCCTCGACTGGCGCGAGGAGACCTACCCCCGCTGGATGCAGCCGGCCGACATCGCCCAGTCCGAGTGCCTCGGCACCAACGCCCTCTTCTTCCAAGCCTACCGCATTGCCGCCGATATGTCGGACCTCCTCGGCGACCCCGCCGCCGCCAGCGATTACCGCGCCAAGGCCGCCGCTCTCCGCGAGGCCGTCAACCGCCACCTGTGGATGGAGGACAAGGGCTACTATGCCCAGTATCTCTACGGCCGCGCATACCCCATCCTCTCGCCCCGCAGCGAGACCCTCGGCGAAGCGCTCTGCATCCTCTTCGGCATTGCCGACAGCAGCCGCGCCCGCCGCATAGTCTGTTCGCTCGACCTCACCCCCTACGGCACCCCCTGCATCAGCCCGCAAATCCCGAACATCTACCCCTACCACAACAACGCCGTGTGGCCCTTTGTGCAGGCCTTTTGGATGCACGCCGCAGCCCGGGCGGGCAACTGGCGGGCGGTGGAACACAGCATTGCGGCTATCAACGACGCCGCACTCCGCTTCGGCACCAACCAAGAGAACTTTGTGGCCGCCACTGGCAGCCGCGAAACGGCCATGAACTCGCCCAATATGCTGTGGAGCATCTGCGGCAGCCTCAGCATCTATCACCGCCTGTTGTGCGGCGTGCGCTTCGAGGCCGACGGACTGCGGTTCGCCCCCTTCGTGCCCGAAGCCTTCGCCGGCGTCAAAAGTCTCTCCCGCTTCCCCTGCGGGCGGGCGCTCTTGGACATCACCGTCGAAGGCTGGGGCGACCGGGTGGCCGCCTTCTATCTCGACGGGAAACGCCGCAGCCTGCCCTTAGTGCCGCCCACCCTCAAGGGACGGCACTCCGTGCGGGTGGTGATGAACAACGCCTTCGCCCACAACGACACCGTCCGCCTCCGACCCGTGTCCACCTCGCCCGAAATGACTTACCAAGTGTTCCTCGACGGAACAGACCGCCTCGGCTGGCGCCAGGTCCCCGAGTCCGACGGATACGTCATCTTGTGCAACGGGCAGCGGACCGACACCGTCCCCGAACGCCTCATCAACGGCGACCGCCACCCACTCCCCTACGCCCCCCGCTACCGCGAACTGCAGGTCATAGCCCTCCGCAACGGCATCGAAGGCTTCGCCAGCGAGCCGCTCCCCTGCTACAACCCCGACGACGAACAGCAGGTCTGCCTCTCCAACTTCGCCCCCGCCGCCGACTTCGCCCCCTGCAAGGGGTTCGGCTGCGCCGGCGCGGTGGAGATTGCCGCCGGCGTGAACGACAGCCTCCTCATCGAGGTGAACGTGGCACAGGCCGGAGAATACCTCATCGACTTCCGCTACGCCAACGGCAGCGACAACCTCACCGACAACAACCGCAGCGCCAACCGCGCCCTCTATGCCGACGGCCGGCGTGTGGGCAACATCGTCTTCCCCCAGCGGGGAAAAGGGCTGTGGAGCCTGTGGGGCTACAGCACCTCCGTCCGCCTCCGCCTCTCCGCCGGCCCCCACCAGCTCCTCCTGACTTTCCAACCCCAAAACGAAAACATGAGCCGCGAAGGCGTCAACCGAGCCTTCCTCGACCACCTGCGCCTTATCCGCCTGCCCTCCGCCGACTGAACTCGCGCAGCCGACAAAACAGAGCCGTCCGCCCCAATAGCCGACGACCCAGCCCCTCCGAGAACCCCAACACACCCCCCCCCCTCGAAC
>DCJB01000019.1:0-8040 GCA_002317325.1 Bacteroidales bacterium UBA1711 | reverse complement strand
TCTTAATTCTTAATTCTTAATTACTTCGTCTTCTTCTACGCGGAGGTTCTGCATGATGAACTCGCGCCGGTCGGAGGTGTTCTGACCCATATAGAAGCGGAGGACTCCCTGTGTGTCGAAATCCTTGTGCAGCAGCACGGGGTCGAGGCGCATATCACTGTCTATAAACCCCTTAAACTCGTCTGGCGAGATTTCGCCGAGACCCTTGAATCGGGTGATTTCGGGATTGGGGGTGGCCGCAATGGCCGCAAGGCGCTCGTCGTCGCTGTAGCAATAGGTGGTCTTCTGCTTGTTGCGCACGCGGAAGAGGGGCGTCTGGAGGATATAGACGTGTCCCTCGCGCACCAATTCGGGGTAGAAACGGAGGAAGAAGGTGAGCAGGAGCAGTCGGATGTGCATGCCGTCAACATCGGCATCGGTGGCAATGACGACGTTGTTGTAGCGGAGGTTCTCCATGCCGTCATCAATGTCGAGGGCGTTGTGCAACAGGTTGAGTTCCTCATTCTTATAGACCTCGGCCTTGCCCGAGGAGACGGTGTTGAGGGGCTTGCCGCGGAGGCTGAAGACGGCCTGGGTCTCCACGTCGCGGCTTTTGGTGATGCTGCCGCTGGCCGAGAGGCCCTCGGTGATGAAGATGGTGCTCTCGAGCCGGCGGGGATGGTTGGAGTTGTAGTGGATGCGGCAGTCGCGGAGCTTGCTGTTGTTGAGGCTGGCCTTGCGGCTGCTCTCCTTGGCCAGTTTCTTGATGCCGGCTATGTCCTTGCGCTCCTTCTCGTTGCGCTGTATCTTGTCAAGCAGGGCCTCGGCGGTGTCGGAGTGGATGTGGAGGTAGTTGTCAAGGTGGCGCTTGAGTATGTCGAGGACGTAGGTCTTGAGGAAAGGGCTGTCGTTGGAGCCGTCCTGACGGTTGGGCGCGAGGTGTGTGGAACCGAGCTTGGTCTTGGTCTGCGCCTCGAAGACTGGCTCCTGAATGCGTATGCAGAGGGCGCACACAAGCCCCTGCCGCACGTCCTCGGGGGCGAACTCCTTCTTGTTGTAGAACTCCTTCACCACGCGGGCATACCCCTCGCGGAACGCGCTCTGATGGGTGCCGCCCTCGGTGGTGTGCTGACCGTTGACGAAAGAGTAGTAGTAGTCGCTGTTCTGCCCGTTCACATGAGTGAAGGCGGCCTCGAAGTCTCCCTCCTTGATGTGGATGAGGGGATAGAGCGGCTCTCCCTCCATATTGTGCTCCAGCAGGTCGAGGAGCCCATTTTTGGAGTAGAAACGCTTGTCGTTGTAGTAGAAGGCCAAACCGCGGTTGAGGTAGCAGTAGTTCCACACGCGGCGCTCTACATACTCGTTGATGAAGTGGTAGTTGCCGAAGAGCTTGGGGTCGGGGACAAACTCCACGAGCGTGCCGGTGGTCTCCAACCCGTCGGGCGGGGCGTAGGCGACAATGCCGCTGTCGGAGGTCAGGCGTCCGTCGGCAAACTCGGCCGTGCGGGTCTTCCCGTCGCGGAAGGCCTGGACCCGGAAACGCGAGGAGAGGGCGTTGACCGCCTTGGTGCCCACGCCGTTCAGACCCACGCTCTTCTGGAATACCTTGCTGTCGTACTTGGCCCCCGTGTTCAGCTTGCTCACGGCCTCCACCATCTTGCCCAATGGAATGCCGCGGCCGTAGTCGCGGATGGAGACGCAGCGGTCGGCAAAGTTGACCGTCATGTCTATGCGGCGCCCGAAGCCAGAGGTGAACTCGTCAATGGCGTTGTCTATGACCTCCTTGATGAGGACATAGATGCCGTCGTCGTGCGACGATCCGTCGCCCAGCTTGCCGATATACATACCGGGGCGCAGACGGATGTGCTCCATGTCTTCAAGATGGATGATGCTGTCGTCGTTATAGTCGGCTGCCTGATTCAGGCTGAGGGTGTTGGGTTCGTCCATGGCAACGGGATTTGCGCTGCAAAGTTACATAAAAATCCGCACATAGCGGCCATGCGGCACAGCCTTTTTTCCCGCCGCGGCGCGGCAGCCGGCGGGACGGAAAAGTTTTTTTTGCCAGTCCAAAAAAAAATAGTACCTTTGCAAATCCGAATAGTCCGAAAGAGACAACAACTGTTATTAATCATATAAAACTAACATTATGGCATTTAAAGGACAAATCGTAATCGATACCGAGCATTGCAAAGGCTGCGGCGTATGCATTGAAGCCTGCCCGATGAAGGTTATCGAGTTATCGAAAAATGTAAACGGCAAGGGCTACAACTACACCCAAACCGTAAATGACAAGTGCATCGGCTGCGCCAGCTGCGCGGTGGTGTGCCCCGACGGCGTTATCACCGTCTATAAAGTCAAATGTTAAACAAGAAAAAGAACAAATAACATGGCAAAAGAACTGAAATTAATGAAGGGCAATGAGGCTATTGCCCGCGCTATGATTGCCAGCGGTACGGACGGCTATTTCGGCTATCCTATCACTCCGCAGTCGGAAGTTATGGAAACCCTGATGGCCGAAAAACCTTGGGAGACTACCGGCATGGTCGTTCTGCAGGCCGAGTCTGAACTCGCCTCTATCAACATGGTTTACGGCGGCGCCGCCACAGGCAAGAAAGTTGCCACCTCCTCCTCTTCCCCCGGAATCTCGCTGATGTGCGAAGGCCTCACCTACCTCGCCGGCGCCGAAATTCCTTGCGTCATCATGAACGCCATGCGCGGCGGCCCCGGTCTGGGCACCATCCAGCCCGCCCAGAGCGACTACTTCCAAAGCACCAAGGGCGGCGGCCACGGCGACTATCAGCTCTATGTGATGGCTCCCGCCAGCGTCCAGGAAATGTACGACTTCGTCTTCGACGCCTGGGACATCGCCTTCAAATATCGCAACCCCGTCCTCATCCTCACCGACGGCGCCATCGGCCAGTGCATGGAGAAATGCTACACCCGCGACTACCTCCCCCGCTGGACCGAGGAAGAACGCCGCGCCAAAGCCCCCTGGGGCTGCTGGGGCAAACCCGCCAACCGCGCTCACAACATCATCACCTCTCTCGAACTCGACTCCGCCCGCCAAGAGGTCTTCAACCAGAAGCTCCAAAAGAAATACGCCGAAATGAAAGAGAACGACGTCCGCTACGAAATGCTCAACTGCGAGGACGCCGACTATATCTTCGTCGCCTACGGCACCTCCTCCCGCATCTGCATGAAGAGCATGGAACTGGCCCGCGCCAAGGGACTGAAGGTCGGACTCCTCCGCCCCATCACCCTCTTCCCCTTCCCCACCAAGCAGGTCGCCGAACTGGCCAAAAAGGTCAAGGGTATGCTCTGCGTCGAGATGAGCGCCGGCCAGATGATTGAGGATGTGAAACTGGCCGCCAACTGCCAGATTCCCATCGAGCATTTCGGCCGTTTCGGCGGTATCATCCCCACTCCCGAAGAGGTTCTCGAAGCCCTCGAAGAAAAAATCATTAAATAATGTAAAATGTAGAATTTAGATTGTAGAGTTCCGAGTACGGCAACATGGCCTGCAGCAACCTGCAACCGCAAACTCTCCAATCTGCAATCTGCAATCAAAAATATCGAATAAAATGGCAAACGATATAGTAAAACCTGAGAATCTGGTTTACACAAAGACAAAAGTGCTTACCGACAACGTAATGCACTACTGCCCCGGCTGCGGACACGGCACCGCCCACCGCATCATCGCCGAAGTCATCGACGAGATGGGCATCCAAGACAAGACCATCGGCGTCTCCCCGGTCGGATGCTCCGTCATGGCCTACAACTATTTTGATGTTGACTTCGAGGAAGCCGCCCACGGCCGTGCCCCCGCAGTGGCAACCGCCATCAAGCGCCTCAACCCCGACAGCTACGTCTTCACCTATCAGGGCGACGGCGACCTCGCCGCCATCGGCACCGCCGAGACCATCCACGCAGCCAACCGCGGCGAGAACATCGTCATGGTCTTCATTAACAACGGCATCTACGGCATGACCGGCGGCCAGATGGCCCCCACCACACTCGTCGGCATGAAGTCCGCCACCACTCCCTACGGCCGCCGCGTGGACATCAACGGCTACCCCCTGCGTATCACCGAAATGCTGGCCACCCTGCCCGGCACCTGCTTCGTCACCCGCCAGAGCGTCCACACTCCCGCCAACGTCCGCAAGGCCAAAGCCGCCATCCGCAAGGCTTTCGAGAACCAGCGCGACAAAAAAGGCCTCAGCTTCGTCGAAATCGTCAGCAGCTGCAACAGCGGCTGGAAGATGACCCCCGTTCAGGCCAACAAGTGGATGGAAGAGAATATGTTCCCCAACTACCCCCTCGGCGACATCAAGGTCGACGGCAAAATCGCCGAAGGCATCGATGTCAACCGCCTCGTGGTCTCCGCTCCGCTCTCCGTTGTCAACAAATAAATTAATTCGGTGAACGTCAATCAGCGAACCGTGAACTGACCGACAGCATTTGTCCATTCACTATTCACTATTCTCATTTCACCCCCAAAAAGCATACAACTATGACAGAAGAAATAATCATCGCCGGCTTTGGTGGACAGGGAGTCCTCTCCATGGGCAAAATCCTTGCCTACTCTGGCGTCATGGAAGATAAAGAAGTCTGCTGGATGCCCTCCTACGGCCCCGAGCAGCGCGGCGGCACCGCCAACGTCACCGTCATCGTCAGCGACGAGCGCATCTGCTCGCCCATCATCAGTAAATACGACACCGCCATCGTCCTCAACCAGCAGTCTCTCGACAAATTCGAGAAGACCGTGAAACCCGGCGGCATGCTGATTTACGACCCCAACGGCATCACCCATCACCCCACCCGCAAGGACATCAACATCTACCGAATTGCCGCCACCGAGAAAGCCCAGGAAATGGGCATCTCCAAGGTGTTCAATATGGTGGTCCTCGGCGGCTTCCTGAAACTCAAACCCATCGTCGGCTCCGAGTTCATCCACAAAGGACTCGAAAAGTCCCTCCCCGAGCGCCATCACAACCTCATTCCTCAGAATGAGCAGGCCATCGAGGTCGGCAAGGGCCTTATCGAAGCCGTCCAGGTGCTCTAATCCCTCTTGCATCACCACACCAAAGGTGTCCGCCCTTTCGACGGACACCTTTTTTGTTCAGATTGAAAAAAATGAGTACCTTTGCACAACGGATTGACCAGCCGCTGCAGTCTGCGCCCATCACCGCCCGACCGCGTACCGAAGGCGCTCCCCGCCCCATCCCATCTATTACCGAAAACAACCTAACACCCCTTCAAAACGCTCACAGATGAACAACGAGAAAGAACAGACGGAAGACTTTAACATTCCAAACATTCCCATGCCGGTGGTGCTGGTGCCCTTCGTGGTGCTCATAGCCCTCCTGGCGGGAGTGATACGCTACTTCGGCACCGATGCCTTAGACGGTGCCAGCCAGCTGGCGCTGCTTACGGCCTCGGCCGTCACCGCCGCCATCGCTATGATTGGCTACAAGGTGCCGTGGTCGCACCTGGAACAGGCCGTCGGCCAAAACATCAACTCCGTGTTCTCCGCAGTGCTGATTCTGTTCTTCATCGGCGCCATTTCGGGCAGCTGGATGGTGAGCGGCGTAGTGCCCACGCTGATATTCTACGGCCTGAAGGTGCTGACTCCGGGCATCTTCTTGTTCCTCGCCGTCATCATCTGCGCGGCGGTGTCGCTGATGACGGGCAGCTCGTGGACCACCGTGGCCACCATCGGCATCGCGCTTGTCGGCGTGGGCGTCGCCTTGGGCTACTCGCCCGCATGGATTGCGGGCGCCATTATCTCGGGCTCCTACTTCGGCGACAAAATATCGCCGCTGTCGGACACCACGGTGCTGGCTTCGTCGGTCGGCGGCGTGTCGCTCTTCACCCACATCCGCTATATGCTGATTACCACCGTGCCGTCCTTCACCATCACCCTCATCATCTTCTTGGTGGCAAGCCTCACCCACTCGACCGAAGGGGTGGTGCAGACGGCCGAGTTCTCGGCAGGGCTGCAGCAGGGGTTCAACATCAGCCCCTATCTGCTGCTGGTGCCTGTGGCAACGGGGGTGCTCATCGCCCTGCGCCTCCCGGCCGTCATCACGCTGTTTCTCTCAGCGCTCGTCGCGGGCATTGTCGCACTGGTGGCCCAGCCCCAGGCACTGGCCTCCATCGGGGGCGGAAACGACTTCGGCGGAATGTTCCGCGGACTTATGATTACCTACTATGGCGAGACCTCCATCAACACCGGCAACGAGGTGCTGAACGGGCTGGTGCACACCCGCGGTATGCACGGGGTGCTGAATACCGTCTTCCTGATTGTCTGCGCGGCCACCTTCGGCGGCATGCTGACGGGCAGCGGCATCCTCCACTGCCTCACCAATCGGTTTGCGCGGCTGATAAGCGGCCGCCGCTCGCTGGTCGGCTCCACCGTGGCAACGGGCGTCTTCGCCAACATGATTACCGGCGACCAATACCTGAGCATTGTGCTCACCACCAGCCTCTACAAACGACTCTTCAAGGAGAAAGGCTACGAGGGTCGGCTGTTGAGCCGCTCGGCCGAAGACTCGGCCACCGTCACCTCGGTGCTCATCCCCTGGAACACCTGCGGCATGACTCAGTCTATGGTGCTCAAAGTGCCCACATTGGAGTACATCCCCTACTGCTTCTTCAACCTGCTCTCTCCGCTCATGTCCCTCTCCGTGGCCTTCCTCGGCTACAAGATTTTCAAAGTCCCGCCCAAAGAAGCCGACTCCGACGCCGCCCAATGCCCCGCCACCGGCCCACAACCGGCTTGAATCAATAGACAAAATGAACCGACTCCAATCAAATGAACACAACCGATTCAATCTCACCGGCAATAGTGCTGTACACCAACGAGGATAACAGTATTCAGCTGGATGTCAAGTTAGAAGGAGAAACCGTATGGCTAAGCCAGCAACAGATGGCCTTACTGTTCGATACCGACAGAACCTCCCTTCTGCGACATATCAAGAACATCTACACAAGCGGAGAATTGGACGAGACCTCAACCTGTGCAAAAATTGCACAAGTTCGACTGGAAGGGAAGCGCCGAGTGGAAAGAACCATCCCCTTCTACAACCTCGATGTCATTATTTCCGTTGGGTATCGTGTAAACTCCAGAAATGCCACCAAATTCCGCCAGTGGGCCAACCAAATACTCAAGGACTACCTCGTCAAAGGTTATGCCGTCAACCAAAAAATCACACAACAGCGCTACGAGGAACTGAAGGACGTGGTGCGCCTGATGTCGAGAACCTACCAACTGCAAGAGTCTGTGTCGTCCGAAGAGGCCGACGGTCTGCTGTCCATGATGGGCGACTACGTCTATGCCCTCGACACCCTCGACCACTACGACCACCAGCAGCTCTCGGTGGAAAAAACCACCGCCGAAGAACCTTTCCATGCCACCTATGAGAACGCCATGGAGGCCATCGGACGACTCAAGCCCCTGTTCGGCGGCAGCGCACTCTTCGCCAACGAGAAGGACGACTCCTTCAAGAGCTCCATCGGACAGATTTACCAAACCTTCGGAGGGGTGGAGCTCTATCCCTCTGTCGAAGAAAAGGCAGCCATGCTGCTCTACCTCGTCACCAAAAACCACTCCTTCAGCGACGGCAACAAGCGCATTGCCGCCATGCTGTTCCTCTAGTTCATGGACCGCAACAAGGTGCTATACGCCCCCGACGGACACAAGCGCATAGCCGACAACACCCTCGTGGCCCTCACGCTCATGATTGCCGAAAGCCGCCCCGAAGAAAAAGACATCATCATCAAACTGGTGGTGAACCTGATCAATCAGAACAACCAATAAGATACTATGGAACAAGAAATCACACTGAACCCACACAATAAGCAGGAATACCCGCCTATGCACACGGCGGAGCATATCCTCAACGCAACAATGGTGAAGATGTTCGGCTGTCCGCGCTCGCGAAACGCCCACATCGAACGCAAGAAGTCAAAATGCGACTACCTGCTGTCCGCAGCCCCGACCGAGG
Organism: Bacteroidales bacterium UBA1711; assembly: GCA_002317325.1. Classification (GTDB taxonomy): domain Bacteria; phylum Bacteroidota; class Bacteroidia; order Bacteroidales; family P3; genus Colimorpha. The sequence continues at coordinate 55 of DCJB01000019.1, read as the reverse complement.
CCCAAGTGCTCGAAATCGAAGCCCGCGTCAACGAGGTGATCAGCCGCCGCCTTGA
>DCJB01000126.1 GCA_002317325.1 Bacteroidales bacterium UBA1711 | reverse complement strand
AGAATATCGTCACGCAGAAAGGCACTATCAGCCTCATCCGCTAACCTTTGTCATCCCCCAGCCCTGCAAGGCCGCTTTCCGGCGTCTTGCAGGGCTTTTTTGTATGGACCAGTTGCAGCCGCGCCTCCGCGCCGCCCTACGCAAGTATTGGGGCTACGATGCTTTCCGCCCCTTGCAGGAGGATATTATCACTTCTGTCATGGAAGGAGCCGACACCCTGGCGCTCCTGCCCACGGGCGGCGGCAAGTCGCTCTGCTACCAGGTGCCGGCCGTGTTGGGGGACGGGCTCTGCTTGGTGGTGTCGCCGCTTATCTCGCTCATGAAGGACCAGGTGCAGCACCTCTCCGACCGGGGCGTCAAGGCGGCCTGCCTTGTCAGCGGCCTCCTCCCCGTGCAGCAGGAGGCCCTCTACAGCCAGTGCCTCACAGGGGCGGTCAAGGTGCTCTATGTCTCGCCCGAACGGCTGAGGCAGCGCCAGTTTATCGAGCATTTCCGCCGTATGAAGGTGTCGCTGATAGCCGTTGACGAGGCTCACTGCATTTCGCAGTGGGGCTACGACTTCCGCCCCCCTTACCTTCAGATTGCCCTCATCCGGGCTTATCACCCCAAGGCACCCGTGCTGGCGCTCACCGCCACCGCCACCCCCGAGGTGGCCCGCGACATCTGCCGCCAGCTCTGCTTCCGCCCCAAGGCCCGCACATTCCGCAGCAGCTTTGTGCGCGAGAACTTGGCATACATGGTCTTCCGCGAGCAGGACAAGACTAACCGGCTGCTCCGCATCGTCCGTGCGGTGGGCGGCAGCGGCATCGTCTATGTGGGCCGCCGACGCCGGGCGCGCGAGGTGGCAGAGGCCTTGGTGGCCAACGGCGTGCCGGCAGGCTACTATCATGCGGGTCTCTCGGCACGAGAGCGCGACTTCGCCCAGGCGCGCTGGACTAAGGGCGAAGCGCAGGTGATGGTGGCCACCAACGCCTTTGGCATGGGCATCGACAAACCCGACGTGCGGTTTGTGGTTCACTTGGACATCCCCGAGTCTGTCGAGGCCTACTTCCAAGAGGCGGGCCGCGCAGGCCGCGACGGAAAGAAGGCCTACGCCGTGCTGCTCTACGACGACACGGACTTGGAGACGCTCGACAACCTCTTCGCCTCCTCTTTCCCCACCCGTCAGCAGATTGCCAACGTCTATCGGGCCGTGTGCAACTACTATCAGCTCCCCGTCGGGGCGGGGGAGGGGTGCCAGTTCGACTTCGACTTGGAGACGCTCTGCCGCACTTACGGCTTCTCGGTGCCCGAGTTATACAACTCGCTACACTTCCTCGAGCGCGAGGGCCTGCTCTATATCCCCGACCGTGAGGTGACCGAGTCGCGGCTCTTCATCCCCATCGGACGCGAGGAATTGTACCGCTTTCAGGTGGAGCAGCACCGCTATGGCGACCTCGTCACCATGCTCCTGCGTATGTATGGCGGACTATTCACCGACTTCGTCCCCATCTCCGAGCGGGCCATCGCCCGCCGCACCTTCCTCGACGAGGAGACCGTCCGCAAGATGTTGCTCCACATCCACGAACTCAAGGTGATTGTCTATCGCCCAAAAACCAACCGCCCCCAAATCTATTTCACCGCGCCCCGCATCGATGTGGGGGGACTCAGCCTCAACGATTCGGGCTACCGCGACCTCAAACTCCGCGCCGCACGGCGGCTGGAAGCAGTCAAATATTATGTGACTATGGAATCGGGCTGCCGCAGCCAGTACCTCGTCTCTTATTTCGGCGACAGCGCGGCGGCTCCCTGCGGCTGCTGCGACCGCTGCATCGTCAATGCCCCCGCCGCCCCCGACACGGCCCTCCGACAACGCATCCGCGCCCTCATCAGCCAGTCCCCCCTGCGGGCCGACGAGATTGCCGCACGCATCGGACAAATTGACGAGGCCGACGTGGTGCGGCTGCTCCGTCAGATGGTCGATGACTCGGAGGCGAGCGTCAACGCGCGCTTTCAGTATTCAGCAGTTCGCTGAGTTCGGCGTAGAGCCGCGCCAGCGGCAGCCCCATCACGTTGTAGTAGCACCCCTTGATGGCGCGTATGCCAATCATGCCAATCCACTCTTGTATCCCGTAGGCACCCGCCTTGTCGTAGGGGCGGCAGGTCGCTATGTAGTGGTCAATCTCCCGGTCGCTGAGCGTGCGGAACTCCACTTCGGTGCGTTCCGAAAAACTGCGCTGCCCGGTGGCGGCGCGCAGGCACACGCCCGTATATACTTCGTGCGTGCGGCCCGACAGGCGGTGGAGCATTTCCGAGGCCTCCTCGCGGCTGTGGGGCTTGCCCAACACCTGCCCCCGGCACACCACCACCGTGTCGGCCGTCACCAGCACCTGCCGGAAGCCGAGGGGGCGGCGGTAGCCCGCTGCCTTGAGCAGGGCCGTCTGCTCCGCCACGCAGTCGGCGGCCACGGGAGCGGGCAGCCGCTCGTCCACGTCAATATCTACAAACGCCACCGCTATGCCCAACTGCGAGAGCAGTTCGCGCCGGCGGGGCGACTTCGAGGCCAGCAGCAGCTGTGTCATTGCGCCTTATCTCTTCTTTTGGGCTTTGGGCTCGGGATGGGTGATGCTGGTCATCTTGCCATCTTCAAACTCGGCCACGGTGCTCTCTTTCCCATACTGGTCATACCACACCCATTTGCCCACCTTCTGCCCGTTGGCGAAGGAACCGCTCTCCTCGGGCTTGCCGGCGGTGTTGAAGCGCTGGTACTTCCCGTCGCGCTGGCCGTTCACATAGTTCTCTATGAACTCGGCCTGCCCGTTGGGGAAGTAGCGGACGGTGCGGCCGTGCTGCAAGTCCTCGTGGTAGTACATCTCGTAGCGGGTGCGGCCGTCGTCATACACGCCGCGCCAAAGCCCCTCTTTCAGCCCGTTGTGGAACTGGCCCACATAGTCCACCGTTCCGTCTTCATACCAGGCGGTCCAGGTGCCTTCTTCTTTGTCGTTCACATACTGGCCCTCGTGCAGCTTCTTCCCGCTTTCATACCAGGTGGTCCACACGCCCTGTTTCATCCCTGTCTCGTAGCGGCCCGAACGCCATTTCTCGCCCGTCTCGTAGTAGTAGGTCCAGATGCCCGTTTCGTTGCCTTCGTGGTAGTTGCCGCGGATACCCACCTTGCCGTTGGTGCGCCAGTAGAATATCCATTCGCCCTCCTGCTCGCCGGCGGCCAGGCGCCCTTCCTGGTCTTTCTGCCCCTTGGGGGTCCACCACACGGCCGCGCCTTCTAACTCGTCGTTCTCGTAGGTGCCTTCAAACTTCAGCTGTCCGTTGTCGTGCCATTCGCGGCTCTTGCCCTGACGCACGCCGTCGGAGTACGGCACCTCGTCTTTCTTCTGTCCGTTGGGGTGCCACGACACAAACAAGCCGTCGTTGGCGCCCTCCACCACGGGCACTTCGCTCTGTTTCGATCCGTCCTCATACCAGGTGCGGTTGGTGCCGCTGCCCGTCATGATGGTCTCTTCGTGCAGGGTGCCGTTGCTGTACCACGTCTTCCACATCCCGGTCTTGCGGCCTTGGCGGTCGTAGGCCCCTTCGCGGAATGTCTTTCCGTTGGGGTGAAACCAAGTCCACTTGCCGGTGCGGACGCTGTCGGCGTTCATCTGTCCCACGACAAACAGCTGGTCGGGGTTGTCGCGGTATGTTTGCTCATAGCGGATCTGGGCTGACGCAACTGCCGACAAGCAGCAGAAAACAAAAACAAGAAAAGACCTCATTGATAATTAAGAATTAAGAATTTATAATTTATAATTAAACTTCGATTAAGAATCTTGAGTTGCAGCCCCCCACCCATTCACAATTCACCATTCACAATTCACAATTCACAATTCACTCACTATACACGAACCGTAGCTGCATAGGCTCGGTGTGCTGGTAGCCGTTGAGGACGGCGCTGAAGGGGGTGGAGCGGCGGGCGTCGATATATAGGTAGAGGCCGTAGTCTCGCTTTTGCCGCAGCAGTCCTTGCAGGTGGCGGGTGAGGCGGAGGCGGTAGTGGTGCTTGTCGGCGTGATATTCGCCGTCAAATCCCGTATAGGTGTAGGCGTTGAGCAGCACGTTGGCGTCGGTGACGAGGTATATGCCGTTGCTGGCGGTGCCGGCGTAGGCCAGTATCCGCTCGGGTCGCTGTGCGGCCGTGGGGTCGCTCACGGGCAGCGTCAACTCGGCGTAATGCACCACGGCGTTGGGGTGACGGGCGCAGAAAGTGTCTATGAACGGCTGCATATCTATCCGCACCTTCGTGCCGCCCATGGGCTGCAGGTAGAGGTGCTGGGCGCCGCTCACCTGCTCGGCGGGCTTGCGTCCGATGGGTTCGAGGGGCGTGCCGCTGTAGTCGTGGCGGTAGTTCATAAAGTGGGCGGCGGCGCTGTTGATGACGAACTGGTATTGCAGCGAGTCCGTCTCGGGGGTGTGGTAGTAGAGGGTGAGGCGGGTATAGGTGGCCTCGTAGTTGATGGCTATCAAGGTGTTCTGCGGCGACACCAAGCGGAGGCTGAACCCCTTCACCCGTTGCAGGAACTCCTCGTTGGAGCAGGTCTGCTTGAGCATGGCGTGTGCTGCGGGGCGCAGCCGGAGCCGCACGCTGTCCGTGCTGCGGGTCACCGTCGAGTCGAACAGCACCGTGCTGCTCTCGGCCAAGGTGTCGGTGGACTGGTACGACTTCTCTATGTCGATAGGCTCGGCCAGCTGCTTGGCCACGAAGTGCAGCGGCTCGTCGCTGCCGGCGGGGGCGAGGAAGGTGTCGATGACGAGGGTCATCACGGCGGAATCCACCGTCACGTCGTCCGAAAACGAAATGCCCGTAGAGCCCGAGAGCGTAATCTGCGAATAGATGGTGGCGTTCAGGCGGCCGAAGGTGGAGTCCTGTTCGGTGCCCACCACGCCGGCGCCGTAGCCCGAAGTGGCGAGTGAGTCGTCAAGCAGCGTGCAGGCGGTGAGCGGTATGGAGCAGCGGGTGCCTTGATAGAGCGACAGGGGGTCCTGCAGCCCCATGCCTATAGAGGACTCCTTCTCGGTGCAGGAAGCTGCCAGCACCATCGCCCCCAAAGCCAAAACCCCAAAACGTAAAGAAGAGGACATCAATATAGAATTAAGAATTTAGAATTAAGAATTTAGAGTAAGAGCAGAATATAGTAGAATTAAGAATTAAGAGTTTATTCCCCCCGTATCGTCCGTTCACTGTTCACCGTTCACCGTTCACTGATTAATCCCGCTTCCGCACAGCTGTTCGTAGAGGCGGTTGATGCGGGTGAAGAAGGCGGTCTGGTCTTCGTTATACTCCACAAAATGCCGTTTGTTCTCGCGGGCGAAGTCCACCAGCTCGGGACTCACGTTGGGCGACCCCACCACCACGCCGTTGGAGTAGGTGATGGCGGCCTTCATCAGCGTCGGGTAGTCGAGGTGCTGATAGAGGCGCAGGTCTTTGGCGGTGGCGCCGTCGGCCCTCATCTTGCGCTCTATGTCGTCGCTGATGGCGCCCCCGAAGTCGTCGCCCGTCAGCGTCAGCACCGTCCGGGTCCCGCAGAAGAAGGCGTTCTCTTTGTTGATGCGGCGCAGGTAGAATGGCACCATGGCGCTGAACCACCCCGAATAGTGGATGAGGTGCGGCTGCCATGCCAGCTTCCGCACCGCCTCCAAGGCGCCGCGGCCGAAGAAGAGCAGCCGCTCGTCGTTGTCGGGTCGCAGCAGGCCGTCGGGCCCCATCGTCTCGCCGAAGCGGGTGAAATACTCCTCGTTGTCGATGAAGTATATCTGCATCCGCGCCGACGGTATCGAACCCACCTTTATTATCAGCTGGTGGTCGCACCCGTTCACAATCAAGTTCATCCCCGACAGGCGGATGACTTCGTGCAGCTGGTGCTTGCGCTCGTTCACCTCGTCAAACCGGGGCATGAAAACTCTCACTTCCCGCCCCAATTCCTGCGTAAACTGGGGCAGCCGGCGGCCGCACACCGCCTGGGGCGTCTCTTCCGAAAACGGTGCAACCTCTTGGCTGATATAGAGTATCCTTCCTTTCGCCATATCTTTTCGCATATAGTTATCGTCTTGCAAAGATACGCTTTTTTTTCTGAATAGCGACAAAATCGTCCCCTTTCTTTTCCCGCCGCCGACGCAGCGCCCTGTGGCTCCCGCCGCTGCGTCCGCCCCGCTCGCCCCGCCTTTTTCAACAATTGTTGATATTTTCTGCCCCTTTTCCTTTGGTCGTATCCATTTTTTATGTACCTTTGCATTATGGTTCAGAATATGTCAGATGAGGATATGTCGCTGTTAGTCAAAGCTGAGCGCTATTGTGCTAACGAAGAGCAGTGCCGCACTTCTGTCCGCAAAAAGCTCTGCGACTGGGGCGCCTCCGTCGAGGCTTCCACCAAGATTGTCAACCGGCTGGTCGATCAGGGGTTTGTCGATGAAAAGCGTTTCGCACGCTACTACTGCTCCTGCAAGCTCCGCACCCAGAAGTGGGGCCGCCTCAAGGTCATCTACCAGCTCCGGGCAAAGCAGGTGCCGCCCAAATACATCACCGAGGCCCTCACCGATGTCACCGATGAGGAGTACCGCTCCATCCTCCGCACTGTCGCCGACGACAAGTGGGCCACCTACGACCCCGACGAACCACTCGTCAAGCGCAAGGCCAAACTCAGCACCTTCCTCGCCTCCCGCGGCTACGAGTCCGAAGTCATCCTCGAACTCCTCCCGCAGATGGGCTGCTGACCCCCCCCGCCTCCCTCCCCCCCC
>DCJB01000076.1:3419-12685 GCA_002317325.1 Bacteroidales bacterium UBA1711 | reverse complement strand
AGAAATTCGGGTGAAAATCTTCAATCCGATGAAGAAATTAGGATTCCTATTGCCGAAGTGGGGAGGGGTTGAGCGAGATGCTTGCCCAAGAGAATCACTGTTCGGAAGGTCCTTTGAGGATGACGTATTGGAGCGTGGCCGGCGACACGTTCTTCACCCGCGAACAGGCAGGGAATTTGGAGATGCAGACGGCCAGTTCTGCGGGCAGGGATTCGGGGGTTATTGCTGCCACAGCCTCTACCATTCGTTCGTTCACTTCGCCGAAGCGGCTTGGGGGGACGAGGAGAGTCACCGTTACCATGTCGGGGAATAACTTAATCTTCATCCTCTTGTCCGCACACCTCACCTGTACGGGCAGTGTGAAGACCTTCTCGACAAATTCGGACACGGGGACGCTTACGGTCACGCTGTCGGTCGAGGACTTGACCCCGGGAACCTTTTTCCAGATGGGGTCGAGGGCGAGGCGGTAGCGCCGGCTGTCGGAGATATTGGTGATGGCCATGGGGCTGGTGTGTACCTCGGCTATCTTGTCGAGTGCTGCGTCAGACCCGTACAGCCATATCGTGTCGGGGGAGACGGAGGGCTTGCCCGAGAGTCCGAAGCGCTCCGAGAATTGAAAATTCACCCCTCTCAACTGCGGCTGGTAGGCTCTGCAGTGGAGGGGGGTGAGAGAGAAACGGATGTTCTCAATGCCTGGGGAGATGCTGCGGATGCCGGTGAGGTCGAACTGCTTGCTTACATCGTCCATAGCCACGGCTGAGAGGGTTAGCACAGTGTCGTGGGCGGTCTGCACCACGAAGGGCTTCTCACGGGCCTGCAGGGTGGCCGAAATGGCTGCAAAGCAGTTGGCATTCAAGGTGAGCGGTATCACCGTATCGGCATGAGAAACGGCGTACCGATTAGTGTCGTAGCCGGTCCAATCCACCCGCACCTTCAGCGGATAGTTCTGCGGCTCGGACATGGTGGCCATCAGCCAGAAGACGGCTGTGACGAGCAGGCTCACCCAAAAGCCCCTGTGGCGCAGCATGGCTACTTCTTCTTCTCGGGGGCGTTTTCGGCGACGGGCTGGACCATCGACTTCTCGACGGTGACGACAACTCCGTTGGATATTTCGATGTCAACAGTGTGATCTGCCACCTCGTGGACTTTGCCGTAAATACCGCCGCCGAAACTCACGCGGTCGCCTTTCTTGAGCGATTCGCGGAAAGCCTTCTCTTTTTTGGCCTGCTTTTGTTGTGGGCGTATCATGAGCAACCACATGATGACGAAGATGATGATGAGCCACAGCAGCATATTTCCGCCGCCATTGGCACCTTGGGCTTGGAGTAATGTGAACATTGTTGTGTTTTGGGGGGTTGTTGATTAATGGCCCACTTGGGCGATGATTTTCAGTTTGGTATGCGAGGGCTGCGAGTTGGAGAAGACATCGACTTCGTTGAACTGCATGCCTGTTTTGCCTTTGGAGTTGAAGGTGACGAAGATGTTGCCATCCTCGCCCGGGGCGATGCGGCCGCGGGGATAGTCGGCCACGGTGCAGCCGCACGAGGGCGAGCAGCTGCTGATGACCAGGTCGGCGTTGCCGCCGTTGCGGAAATGGAAGCTGTATGAGACGCTCTCGCCCTCTGTGAGGCGGCCGAAGTCGTGCTGCTCGCAGTCGAAAGAGATGGCGGGCATGGCGGCCTTGCTGTCGTAGCCGTTTGCCGAGTTGGGGTTTTCGATGAGGTCAACGTCAATGTCGGAGTCTGGCGACTGGCTGTTGCCGCAGGCGGCAAACAGGAATAGCGGGAGCAGCAGAAGCAGTTTTCTCATTTTTCATCCTCCTCGTTGTCGTCCATCATTTCGGGGTAGAGCAGTCCGCGACCCGTCTTCTGAATCCGTCCTTGGGAGCGGAGTTCGACGACGAATCTGTCGAGGATGCCGTTGACGAAAAGGCGGCTGCGGTCGGTGCTGAACTCTTTGGCGAGTTCGATGTATTCGTCGATGGTGACCCGTTCGGGAATGGAGGGGCAGGTGGTGAACTCGGCCACGGCCATATTGAGGATGATGATGTCGATACAGGCCACCCGTTCAAACTCCCACCCGCGGAGGTTCTTGCGAATCAGTTGTTCCACCTCGCCGGTGTGGCGCAGTGTGGTGAGGAGCAGCTGGCGTGCGAACTCATATCCCTCGTTGTCCTTCTCGTGCCTTGTGTCGCACATGAGGGGGATGGTGGAGGACTCGTTGAAGTCGTCGCTGAAGGCCTTCATCATCATGAAGTTGTACTGGGCTATCTGGTCGAAGTCGTCTTCCCAGAGCAGGCTTTGGGGAAAGAGGCGGTCGCGCAGCGGCTCATAGTTCACCAAGAACTTGAACAGCTTGAGGGCAAAGGTTTGGTCGGTGAGGAAGTAGGGATCGCGCTGGAGATACTCTTTGTAGTCGGGCAGTTTGACAAACGAGGTGTAGGCGTTGCGGAAGACCTCGTCGAATTCCACGCCGCCGAAGTTCACCTTGGCTGCGTCGATCTCGCGCCGCAGGTCGTAGTTGTCGGCCAGTTTGGAGAGGAAGAGGTTGTCCAGCATACGCTTGTTGGGGTTCTTCTCGGCTTCGGTGGGCAGGAATTTGTGCTGGGCTTCGTCGATCATCACTCCGGCCACCTCGATGAAGTGGGTGAGGGCGGCCAGCTGTGTGGTGCCGAGGTCGTTGAGCCGCTTGATGTTGTGGGAGAAAGACTTTTCCAAGGCCACCACGTCGCTGGGGTTGGCCTGAGAAGCGTAGATGGTCTGGAGGACCTTAGAACGGAGATAGTGGCGACTGAGCATTGTCTGTATGTGGGGGTTAGATGACTACGTTGATGATTTTTTTGGGGACGAAGATTACGCGTTTGGGTTCTTTGCCGTCGAGCCACTTTTGACCGATGGGGTCGGCTTTGACGGCCGCCACGGCCTCTTCCTGACCAATTCCGGCGGGGAGGGTGAGGGTGAGGCGCAGTTTGCCGTTGAAAGAGACGGGGTAGGCAAACGTGTCTTCGACAAGCAGCTGCGGGTCGTAAGTCGGCCACTCGGCGTCGCACACGCTCCCGTCATGTCCGAGCTGGTGGTAGAGTTCTTCTGCGATATGGGGGGCGAAGGGCGAAATGATGACCGCCAGTTTGTCGAGCACTTCGGACGAGACTGCACCGAGTGCGGAGAGTTCGTTGACGCAGACCATAAAGTTGCTGACGCTGGTGTTGAACGAGAACCGCTCGATGTCGTCCGTCACCTTCTTGATGGTTTGGTGGAGAGACTTGAGTGCGGCTTTGTCGGCCGGGGCGTCGGTGCGGTTCTCGAACAGCTTCCACAGTTTTTTCAAGAAGCGGAATACGCCCTCGATGCCCTTGGTGTCCCAGGGCTTGGCCTGTTCCACGGGGCCGAGGAACATTTCATAGAGCCTGAGCGTGTCGGCTCCGTAGCGTGCCACCAAGTCGTCGGGATTCTGCACGTTGAACATTGACTTCGACATCTTCTCCACCTCCCAGCCGCAGACATACCTGCCATCCTCCAGCTCGAAGCGTGCTTCGGCGAACTCGGGCCGCCACTGGCGGAACTTCTCAATGTCGAGGATGTCGTTGTCAACGATGTTGATATCTACATGGATGGGGACGGTGTTCTGTTCGCGGCCGGGGATGTTCTTCGATACGAAGAGGTTGTTGTCCTCTTTCGACCGATAGACGAAGTTGGAGCGGCCCTGAATCATGCCTTGGTTGACCAGCTTTTGGAACGGTTCCTGCTTGGCGGTGAGACCGAGGTCGAAGAGGAACTTGTTCCAGAAGCGTGCGTAGATGAGGTGGCCGGTCCCGTGTTCGGCGCCGCCCACATAGAGGTCGACGTTCTGCCAGTAGGCCACGGCCTCGGGGCTGAAATAGGCGTTGTCGTTGAGGGGGTCCATATAGCGGAGGTAGTAGCCGCTTGAGCCGGCGAAGCCGGGCATAGTGCTCAATTCGAGGGGGAAGATGGTGCTGTTGTCGATTTTCGAGGTCTCGACCACGCGGCGGTTGGCCTCGTCCCACGCCCATTTGGCGGCGTTTCCTAAGGGCGGCTCACCGTTGGCGGTGGGTTTGAAGTCGCCCACCTCGGGCAGTTCCAGCGGCAGACACTCCTCGGGCAGGGTGTATGGGCGGTTGCCCTTGTAGTAGATGGGGAACGGCTCGCCCCAGTAGCGCTGTCGGCTGAAGATGGCGTCGCGGAGGCGGTAGTTGACGGTGCGGTAGCCTATGCCCATAGCCTCCACGCGGTCGATGACGGCCTTCATGGCCTCCTTCACCCTCATGCCGGTGACGAAGCCGCTGTTGACGCTGTAGCCGGTCTTGGCGTCCATGCTCTCGGTCCAGGTGTCGGGGTCGCTCACTGCGTCGGGCTCGGGCGCCACCACTTGGCGGATGGGCAGGTGGAAGTGGCGTGCGAAGGCGAAGTCGCGGCTGTCGTGGGCGGGCACTGCCATGATGGCGCCGGTGCCGTAGCCGGCCAGCACATAGTCGCTCACCCAGATGGGTATGCGGTCGCCCGTGATGGGGTTGACGGCGAAGGCGCCGGTGAACACCCCGCTCACCTTCTTCACCTCGGCCTTCCGCTCGCGTTCAGAGCGGTTCTTGGCCCACGCCACATAGGCCTCCACCTCGGCTTTCTGCCCGGGGGTGGTAATCTGCGCTATCATTTCGTGTTCGGGGCACAGCACCATGAAGGTGACTCCGAAGACGGTGTCGGGGCGGGTGGTGAATATCTCGAAACTGGGTTCCGCTATGGGTTCCATCTGCCCCATCTGGCACTGCATGGCGGGCAGCATATTCGACTTCTGGTCCACGGCGAGCGGGAACCAGATGGCGGCTCCTTCGCTGCGGCCAATCCAGTTGCGCTGAATCTCTTTCAGCGAGTCGGTCCAGTCCACCTCCTCCAGTCCATCGACCAGCCGCTGGGCGTATGCCGAAATGCGGAGGCTCCACTGCCGCATGAGGCGGCGTTCCACGGGATAGCCGCCGCGGACGCTCAAGCCGTTGACCACCTCGTCGTTGGCCAGCACCGTGCCCAATTCGGGGCACCAGTTCACCGGTATGTCGGCCAGGTAGGCCAGCCGGTAGTTCATCAAGTAGTCGCGGCGCTCGCCCTCGTCCATGTCGGCCCAAGGCTTCCCGCCGCCGCACTCGACCTCGCCCTTCTCCAGCAGCTCCATCAGGTGGCTGATGGGCATGGCCTTGTCGAGGTCTTTGTCGTAGTAGTGGTTGAAGAGCTGAATGAACACCCACTGGGTCCACCTGTAGTAGGAGGGGTCGCAGGTGCGCACCTCGCGCTCCCAGTCGAAGCTGAAGCCTATCTTGTCCAACTGCTCGCGATAGCGGGCGATATTCTTCTCCGTGGTGATGGCCGGGTGCTGGCCTGTCTGGATGGCGTATTGCTCGGCGGGGAGTCCGTAGGCGTCGTAGCCCATGGGGTGCAGCACGTTGAAGCCGCGGAGCCGCTTGTAGCGCGAGAAGATGTCGCTGGCGATGTATCCCAACGGATGCCCCACGTGCAGACCCGCTCCCGAGGGGTAGGGGAACATATCAAGGACGTAAAAATGGGGTTTCGGGGAGTTGTTGCTGCAACGATAGGTATGGTGCTCGCGCCAATACTTCTGCCATTTAGGCTCGATTTCGGAATATTTGTAATCCATGGTCTCTTTGGTTAGCCTTTCAGCCATAGTTGATTATATACTCTTCGGCAAAATAAGGCGTTTTGCAAATATACGAAATTCTGCTCAACTGTCCATGGAAAAATCATTTTCGGGCGAACCCGCCTCTTCGGGGTGGGGCGGGGGCCGTTACCCGCTTCTCAGCCGGCTTCTCCTCCGCGGATGAACTATTTCTTTGCCATTCCCTTTTTTCTTCGTAAATTTGCAAGGGGGGAACGGTATGCGAACACTTACATAAAACGCTAAGAGTAACGGTGTTCTTCCCTCACAAGATAGTCCTCACAGAATTGATTTGCAGCATGAGAAAACTGAAGATAAAGCATATCGGCCCAGTGCAGGCGGCGGAAGTCACTCTGCGCAGGTTCAACTTTTTCATCGGTCCGCAGAGCAGCGGCAAAAGCACCATTGCCAAGGTCTTGAGCACCTGCACGTGGATTGAGAAAGAGGCGGTCACTTCCAACAACCCCAATCAGTTTGCCCTTCGGGATGATTTCCTTTGGTACTTTGTCTTCTTTCACAAGATGGAGGGCTATTTCTGCGACCAGTCTGAGATTGATTATGAGAGCGATGCTGTAAGAATAACATACGTTGGCGGGACTCCTGCCGTTGAGATAAAAGGGGAAGAGGACTATAGCATGTTCAAGATTTGCTATATTCCGGCTGAACGGAATATGGTGACGCTGACTGAGTTGCGAAGAGTTGAGTTCGGTGAGACGAATATCAGAAGTTTTTTGTTCGACTGGTTCGACGCTCGGGAGTCTTTCGTTGGAAATCGCAAGATGGATATTCTTCACCTCGGGACGCAATACTTCTACGATTCCGATAACAGGCAGTCGAAAGACAGGCTATCATTTTCTGGTGGACAGGACGACAGTATCTCCCTTGGGTGTGCTTCGAGCGGCCTCCAGTCGGTCACCCCTTTGGTGCTGTCTCTGAATTACTTCAGCCGTCGGTACTTTGAGGACTACGGGCGAAAGAACTCGAGGGAGAACAAAGAGAAGGAGGAAAGGATGGATAATTGGCTGTCTGAGAAGTATGGCTCTCGTTCCTCTGATTTGCTGGAGGCCAAGCAGAGGCTGTCAAACCCTCACCAGACATCCTTTATCGTTGAAGAGCCCGAACAGAACCTCTTCCCCGACACGCAGAGCGAGCTGTTGGACGAAATGGTGCGGCTGTGCTGCGGGGAGCGGAGGCACGAGTTGACGGTGACAACCCACAGTCCCTATATCTTGAACCAGCTGAACCTGATGTTCAAACGTTTCGATATGGGGGACGCGGAGGCTGTCGGACTGGATTACGACGACGTGTCGGTCTATGCTGTCGATAACGGCGGGGTCGCCGACCTCAAAGTTCGGAATGCCCATCTGGTCAACCCCGAATACCTCTCCGCCCCCATCGACCGAATCTACGAGATGTACGACTCATACGGAAGCCGATGAAAGACCTGTTGGAAAACGATTATGTCGCCCATTTCCATTTGGAGCATTCCCGTCCAAAGCCTGCGGCTGACTGTGTGACAACAGACTTGGCGGAGTTCGACGTTGACGATACCGTGCCTCCCATCCTGCCCGCCGGGGAGGGGAAGCTGACTCTCGCCAATCGGTGGTTCGGGGCGTTGGAGATAGCCTCATACGAGCGTTTCGTTGACCAATGCAAGAAGCCGGCCTCGTTCTTGCGAGGGCGGAAGAAGTGCGACCTCTTCGCACTGCACCGGTCCGATGACGGCTATGCGGTGCTGGTCGAGCTCACCACTGCCACAGGCAGCGTGAAAAACCTCTCCAACCCCATACCTCCCATTGGCAAACCGCAATATCCGGGCGGCAAATACGAGAAGGCGGTTGTCCAGTTGTCAAGCTCGTTAAAAGACCTGCTCGCAGTGCCAGCCATCAAGCAACGGATAGAGGCAAAGTCACATAAAGTCTGCCTAACGGCCTATCGGCTATATCCCCATACCGACCCGCAATATTTGATGAAGCACCCCATGGAACGTTATCTGAAGACCGAAGCCGCCGAAACGGCCGACTGCGGGGCAGTCCTCTCTTGCCCCGAGGTGGAGCGGAACGGCTTCGAGTATCGGCGAATCAGCCACGATTACGCTTTTCGCATGGAGTAGTGGAGTTTCTCCAAACATCAAACCAAGACTCATGTATTGGTAGAAAACAGCTGAATGACGAAAAATTCGTAACTTTGCAGTCGTAAATCAAGATAATTCAGCCACCTCTCAGGTCATGATAAAGAATGTAAGTATTAAGAATTTCGGAACAGTCAAGAGCGTTGAGTTCAGCGGCTTGGGAAATATTAACTTGGTTATTGGCGTCAACCAGTCGGGTAAAACCACCCTGTTGAAGGCGCTTTATTGCTCCGTCAAAACCGTGGAGCAGTGCAAGCGGGGGCGCGAGTTCCGTTCCCCCCACGAAATACTGGGCGAAAAACTCTACTGGACATTCCAGACCACTCAATTGGGCAACCTTGTCCGGAAGGGTGAGGACTCGCTCCAGTGTTTGGTTGAGTCGGACTTGGGAGAGCGGTTTTCTTTCTCGTTTGGTCCTTCGACGACCAAATACCCAGCCGTCAGAGATAATACTTTCGGGCCGAGGGATTCCAACTCCATCTTTCTGCCCGCCAAAGAGATACTCTCGTTGCGGGAGATCATCATGGATTCCCGAACCCGATACCAGGAGTTCGGTTTCGACGACACATACCTCGATTTGGCGCAAGCCCTGGCTCCCACGACCAGGGGCCGAAACTACGTGGCCTTTTCAGCAGCCCGCTCCGAACTAATCGGTATGCTGGGCGGGCGGCTCGATTACGACCGGGACAAGAAAGACTGGTTCTTCAAGACCGACGACCGCAGGGTGTATGAGATTTCTCTCACATCCGAGGGGGTGAAGAAATTGGCGATATTGGAGCTGCTGCTCGGAAATCGCTACCTCGACACCGATTCCGTCGTCTTCATAGACGAGGTCGAGGCAAACCTCCATCCCATGCTTGTGGGCAGGTTCATGGAGACGGTTATGGGCTTGGCTGCTGCCGGCGTTCAGTTCTTTTTGGCCACCCATTCCTACTTTGTCGTCAAGAAGCTGTACATCCTCGCCCAACGACATAAATACTCCCTCCCCGTGTTCTCTTTCGACCGCGGCGAGTGCGAGATAGGCAATCTGAAGGACGGTATGCCCAAAAACGCCATCATTGACGAGTCGGTCAACCTCTACAAGGAAGAGGTCAGTCTGTGAAATGGAGTTTGTGGAGTCGTACATGAAGTTCTCCTTCGAGGATGATTCCCTCTTTCGCATAGAGGAGGACGAACTTGTCACCTCCCGCGAGGGTGTCAAGGCGTGCGAGTGCGTGGTGAGTTTGGGGAGCAATGCGGCGCTTATCGAGGCCAAGAGTTCCTCCCCCAAACCGCAGAGCGGCGAGAAGTATCAAGCTTTCATGCAAGAAATTGAGGAGAAAATCTCTTCCAGCCTCGCGCTATTCCGCCGGATACGGAACGGGGAGTTCGGCGAAAAGGCCCTCAAGCGGCTGCCGCCAAAACTAAGAGACCACCCCGTCGGCGGCGGAAAGTATGCCGTCTATCTCATTGTCCA
>DCJB01000076.1:0-3335 GCA_002317325.1 Bacteroidales bacterium UBA1711 | reverse complement strand
GGAATGGGGTATCTCCGATTCAAACGTCAAGGCGCTCAACCAAGAAATGGCATTGGCGCTCCACCTCATTGTCGGCTATGTCCCGTTGGAGAAAAGAAAGGGAATAGAGGCTGCGACAAGAAATCCCGAAAAGCGGCGCGATGCAGCCCGCAAGTGGTTAGAAGAACAGGGACGAAACACAGAGAAGATAGAGTGACCAGCATCGAAAAAGTGCCTTTTCCCTCCACGTCCCTACTGCAAAGACACCTGCCCGTCTGTCGCCAAACGCCAGTATCAACCAAAACAAAACAACGACTTATGGATAAAGCAGAAAACAAACAGAAGCCCGTGTGCGAGCATAGCCCGGCGATAGCGTGTCCCTGTCCCAAGGACTGCCCGCGGCACGGCAAGTGCTGCGCCTGTGTGGCCCACCACCGCAAAGGACACAAACTCCCCGCCTGTCTCCGCCACCAGGCCGAGTAGGGGGGGGTGCCCGCAGCCGCACACTTTCAAGAGAGACCCGCCCGAGCCGTCCGGCGCGTCCTACTGTTCCAGTACTGGTGGCGAGGCGGGACGCAAACAAAGCCGTTGCGATACAAAAATCACAAGTCATGCGATTGCATATTTGATTATCAAGGGTTATGTCACAGAAGAAAGAGTTTATATCAACACGCCGAGGGGTTGCTTATCTTGATTTGTTTGCAGGTGCGGGTGGATTCAGCGAGGGGTTCATGCAGGCATATACTGAAGACAAGTATTTCGATTTCCGGCTGGCGAGCGACATCAACGAGAATTGTGAGTTGACACACCGGGTGCGGTACAACGAGATGCTGGGGCTGGACACCAAGTTCATGTGCCAGGATATTATGGAGGACACTTTCTTGCCAAACCTGCTCAAGGAGGTTGGCAATCAGGAGATTGATGTGATTACGGGCGGCCCCAGTTGTCAGTCGTTCAGCTTGGCGGGACGGAGGAGGAAACTTGACAAGCGTGACGACCTCTTCTATCATTACCTCAAAGTGATTAAGGCATTGCGTCCTAAGTACTTTGTGATGGAGAACGTAAAAGGCATCCTGACGAAGGACGGCGGCCGGATTAAGGAACGGATATTGCGCGAGATTCGCTCCATTGTGGATGACATGATGATGAGTATGCTTTACGCCTTCATCGAGGACCATCTAAAGCCGCTGATGGATGGTTTGCTGTTTGATTGTCTGCTTCTCAGGTTGCGCATGGAGACATCGGATGGAGACTGGTATTCCCTAAACAACTCATACTTTGAGAATTTAGAACAACAGTTGAAAAACATCACCCGCAATTTGGGATACAGCGTCAGCAAGAGTGACAGTTCGGTGAATACTATCCGACATGGATTGCTGCTGCTGCAGATGAGAAAGCAACGGGAGGAGATTCGCCGCCAGATAATCCAGTTGAAGACTGCTGCCCACATAGACAATGATTCCTTTGTTGATAGTTACAATGCAGTCGTTGAGGCGGTTTCGGATGAGCAGATACTTGACAAGGTGGTTGAATCCGTCAACAGGGTGGCAGTGATGGGGAACTGTGAGAAGGAGGCGGAAAATATGAAAACCTCCCTCGAACTTCTCACTTCCACATTCGACGAGTGCATGGATTACATACGCGGATTGATGAAGGGGAACGATGTACTTACGGCTCGCTTTGAGGAGTTGATGAAGGAGGTGCGCCTATACAACATTGAGGAGCCGATGGTCCTTTTGTCCTCCAATTACGGAGTGCCGCAGAATAGGGAGCGCGTGGTCTTCATCGGGTGCAGAAACGATCAGGAGCCTATCACAGAGATACCTGCGACAGTGAAAGAAGAGCAGAAGGTGAAAGTATATGAGGCGCTTTGGGATTTGGATATGGTCGGCAATGGCGACACTGCGAGGGAGTATCGTCCTGCCAACATCATACCTGAGTATGAGAAAGAGAAAAAGCGTCGCACCATACAGGGTGTCCCGGACGAAGAGGGTCTGCTGTATTCCGAGTGGTCGCGCATAGGACGGTTGGGGCATCGCTTCACGTTTGATGTCAATCCGTTCTATGTGTCGAATAAGGGCGACTTGAATGAGCTGCGAAGACATGAACAGATGGAACTGTTCAATCATCAAACCAGCCAGCAGAATGACTCGGTGCGCAAACGTCTGCAGATTATCGCAAAGCATGGCGATTACGAGGCTTCAAAAGAGGAGTTGAAAAGTGTGGGTCTTGATTCTCAGAAGAGAAACTATGTGGTGCTCAATCCGATTGGTCAGAGTCCTACGGTATGCACTATGCCTGACGACTATATCCATTACTCGGCCTGTCGTCCCACAACGGTAAGAGAGATGGCGCGTCTCCAGAGTTTTGACGACTCGTTTGTGTTCCAAGGCAAACGGCAGACCGGGGGGAACAACCGTCAGAAGGAGATTCCGCAATACACGCTGGTCGGCAATGCCGTGCCGCCATTGATGGCAAGGGCTATTGCGAATGAGATACTCAGGCACATGAAATGAATCACCCATGATACACATACGTCGATTCAATGAGTTTGAAATTAGCAACTTCTCACTCATTTCAAGTTTAGGAATCAGATATACAACCTTTCAGACCTATTGGACTTCTTTAGACAAAGGCTATTTCGATGCCATCGCCCCCATGCGTGCTTTCTTCGTCGAGGAGGGAATCCATGACTATGCCAGTCAAGGACAAGGTCAGGTCAACAAAGAGTATCGTGATGCTTTTCTGCTCACCGACAAATTGATTGTTCCCGCAAAGGCTTCGTTGTACCGCCCTACGACAAAGAAAGGAGACCCCCGTATTTGGTTCTCAAGACTGAATAGGTACGCCAACCCTAACGACATATTCGCATTGTTCCACATCGGCGCAGAGATTTACATCATCAACGTCACGCAGACCAATGTTGTTGAATGCTTTCATTCATTGGACAATAACCCGATAAGGGAGACTCTGCTCACTTTGCATGGGCAGACAATGGAAGTATCGCAAAGATTGCTTTCCCGTTTTGTGGAACTCTATGACAATGGACGTTGGTACCAGTCCGAGGTGCAGAATGACACTGGCATAGGTCGTGCCGTCGAGACCCTCCTCGGCATTCCGATGAACAGCAGCCGTGAAGCCGATTATGATGGCATTGAGTTGAAGAGCAAGCGCCTGCAAAGGTCGAGTGTGAAGAACGGCCTTTTCTCACAGATACCAGATTGGGAACACAGCAACTTCAAAAGCGGCGATGCAATAGTGCAGAAATATGGATATGAGCGTGATGGGGCAAGAACCTTGCAGGTGACCGTACAGGCCAATAAGCCCAATGCCCAATCGCTCCTTCTTGATGTTAC
>DCJB01000087.1:1458-2689 GCA_002317325.1 Bacteroidales bacterium UBA1711 | reverse complement strand
TGTGACGGGGCTGTGACGGGGCTGAGGCGGAGGGGAAAGGGGTCGGGGACGGCGGGGGACGGGGAGGAGACTGACTTTGGATAGAAAAGCCCTGAAGAGGATGAACTCGGGCGAGGCCTGAGAGAGAAGTCAACGATGAAGAGATGGGAGCAGACGACCGAGCCTTTCGCATCGGGCTGACCCGGAATGTCCCTGTGGAACGGGTCGGCTGCGGACGGGATGGAGGAACGGCATAGGGTGAGAGAGTCTGCCACTGTGCGGACAACAGACACGCCAACGGGCTTGGCGGAGGGGGAGCCGAGTGCTATTATCAGGAGAATCTATAGGGAGTGATTCTTGATACTCCTTACGACTGCGAAGCAGAGTAGGCCTGTATAGACGAACTACAGCAGGGAAACAGCTGGTTGCGGCTGTTCGGCATCGGGGGAGGCAGGAGTAAAGAATGGCGTGCCTTGGGGCGGGTCGGGATGGACCGCGTCAATCCTGAACCAGACGGTCGGGACCATCGAGGTGGTAGTGGCGGCCGCATGAGCAGGAGAGCGACTCGCCGAGACGCGCACCGCACTCGCACACCCATCCTATGCGGCGGGCCGGCACACCGGCCATGAGGGCATAGTCGGGAACGTCGCGTGTCACCACGGCACCTGCGGCAATCAGAGCCGAGCGACCCACCGAATGGCCACAAACCACGGTGCTGTTGGCACCGAGCGAAGCGCCCTGTCTGATGACCGTTTTGGCATAGACACCATGGACGGGGAAGTGGGCACGGGGAGTGACCACGTTGGTGAATACGCAACTGGGTCCGCAGAAGACGTTGTCCTCTATTTCAACCCCTTCGTAAACTGAGACGTTGTTCTGGATACGGACTCCGTTTCCGACGACCACGTTGTTTCCGATGTTTACATTTTGGCCGAAGGAACAGGAAGAACCAATGCGGACGCCCTTTTGGACATGACAGAAATGCCAAATTTTGGTGCCGGGACCTATGGTGACACCATCGTCGATATAGCTGCTTTCGTGGACAAAATAATCGTTCATAACGAGGGGTTTAAACAGTTGAGGTTAGAGAGGCACTTGCGGAGGCTGTCGGTCCAGTAGGGGACCGGGAGCCGGAAGGTCTGTTTGAACTTGGTTTTGTCGAGGACGGAATAGCTCGGGCGGACAACGCTGCTGGGGAACTCGCTGCTATGGCAGGGCAGGATGGTGCAGCCGCCATTGCCGGAGAGCCGCG
>DCJB01000087.1:0-1362 GCA_002317325.1 Bacteroidales bacterium UBA1711 | reverse complement strand
CCTTCGACGATGGAGAAGAGGGCGGCGGCCAAATCGCCCGCATAGGTAGGCGTACCCACCTGGTCGAACACGACGCTTAACTGCGGCTTGGATGCAGTGAGTCGGAGCATGGTCTTGCAGAAGTTCTTACCGTACTCGCTATAAAGCCACGCCGTCCTGAAAATCAAGTAACGGCAGCCCGAATGCAGCACGGCCTCCTCGCCGGCAAGCTTGGTACGGCCGTAGGCGCCTGTGGGGTTGACAGGCAGATCTTCGGCACAAGGGGTGTTGAACGCCCCCCCGCCAAAGACGTAATCGGTAGAGATATGCACCAGCAGTCCACCCATCGCCTTCATGGCCCGGGCAAGAATGGCCACCGCCTCACAATTGATACGGTACGCCACGGCCTCTTCGGTCTCGGATTTGTCCACATCGGTGTATGCGGCACAATTGATGATGGCGTTTATCTGATTGGTATGCACATAATGCAGGACATCGCCTTCTTTGGCGATGTCCAGCTCCTCGACATCGGTAAAGAAATAGCGGTGGACGGAAGAGGGAGCCAACAGCCTGACGTGAGTGCCAAGCTGACCGTTGGCACCGGTTACCAAAATGTTCATCAGAAAGGAGATGTGAATGAAGAGAACGACGGATGGGACATATCCTTGGGAGAGAGCTCCACCCGGTCGGCGGGCAGTTTCCAGTCGATGGCCAGGGTCTCGTCATTCCAAGCAATAGCACCCTCGCTGTCGGGGGCATAGTAGTTGTCGCACTTATACTGGAAAAGGGCCTCGGGGCTGAGGACCGAGAATCCGTGGGCGAAGCCATGGGGGATGAAGAACTGCCGATGGTTGTCGCCCGACAACTCGACGGCCACGTGCTGTCCGTAGGTGGGCGACGACTTCCTGATATCGACAGCCACATCAAGTACACAGCCACTCACCACCCTCACCAACTTAGCCTGGGCACAGGGCGGTTTCTGGAAATGGAGACCCCGCAGAACGCCATAGTGGGACAGCGACTCGTTGTCCTGAACGAAACGAACAGAGATTCCCGCCATTTGGGCAAACTCGCGGGCGTTGAAGCTCTCGAAAAAGTAGCCCCTGGCGTCGCCAAAAATCTTGGGTTCGACAATCAGGAGCCCCTGTATCGGCGTAGTGATAATCTTCATCAGGCTCCTTCTTTAGCGAAGTTCAAAAGGTACTGGCCGTACTGGTTCTTTGCCATCGGCTGGGCGATGCGACGGAGGTCCTCCGCGGTAATCCACCCCGACTCGAAAGCGATAGCCTCGAGGCAGGCCACCTTGAGCCCCTGACGCTTTTCGATAACCTCGATGAAAGTAGAGGCTTCGGCCAGCGAGTCGTGCGTGCCCGTATCCAACCA
>DCJB01000017.1 GCA_002317325.1 Bacteroidales bacterium UBA1711 | reverse complement strand
AAGTACTCCATCTCCTGCTCAACGACGCGTTCCAGCATTTCCAGCCGCTCTTCATACTCGTCAACCACCAGCAGTTCCTGCTTGTGCTTGGTGTCAATGTCGAGGTGCGAGCAGAGGTAGTTTATCAGCACCTTGTCGCTGCCGATGTGGGCCAGCGCCCGCGACAGTTCCTTCATCGACAGCCCCTGGCCGCCATTCTTCTGATGCTGCATCTCGGCAAAGTGCTTGCGCGCTGCCACGGTGCGGGAGTGGAACTGGCGGGGGTGCTCAATCTTGGGTTCCTCAGGCAACAGGACGGCATGACCGCGGAGGTAAGGCTGCGTGGCGGTGACGGCTTCAAGGCGGCAGCGCATGGTGGCCTGTATGATGGCCATATTGGCGTTGGAGGCTATGTCCATCACCCTTATCACCCTGCCTATCACACCTATGTGGTAGAGGTCGTCGAACCCCGGCTCATCCATGTCCTCTTTCATGGCCACAACCACTATGCGGGTCTCGTTGCGCTCTGCCTGCTTCAGCAGCTGGAGCGACGACTTGCGGTGTATGCCGATGGGCGTCACCACTCCGGGAAACATCACGTTGCCCGACATGGGCAGCACGGGCATTTCGTCGGGAATCTCACTCTCGAATAGCAAAAAGGACTCATCTTCCTTTGAAACCACAGGCAGTATTTCGGCACGCGCAGAGCAGCGCTTTCCGTCTCTATCGTCTTTTTTGTCCATTTCCAAATCTTTCTCAAACAGTTCTTCTATGGTAGTGTTTTTTTTCATTTGAAGCGAGCAGTCTGTGTCGGGCTAATTATACGCAGCCGCCCCCCCAATTGTTTCAGTAAGCCGCCCCATTCGCAGCAGCTCTCAGCCGCCACAGCGACGGATTCCTCCGCCCGCCGGACACGGCAGCACCCCCGCAGCACGCGCCGCGACCCTCTCGAACAAATGGTCTTGCTCCGAGGGTCACTCTTCCCCCTCGGCACAGGCAGCGGACGCAGCCTCGCCGTCGCTGCCGGCAAGCACCACGACAATCTCGCCCTTCACCTCCTTGGAGGCAAAGTGGTCGCGCACCTCGGACAGCGTTCCGCGGACGGTTTCGGCGTGGAGTTTGCTTATCTCGCGCGACACGCTCACCTGCCGCTCCTCGCCCAGCACACCCTCGAGCTCGCCCAAGAGCTTCACTATCCGGTAGGGCGACTCATAGATGACCATCGTGCGAGCCTCGCCCGCCAACTGCCTCACTGCCGTCTGGCGGCCTTTCTTGTGCGGAAGGAAACCGAGAAAGACAAAGCGGTCGCACGGAATGCCGCTATCAACCAGCGCCGGCACAAAGGCGGTGGCGCCAGGAAGGGTCTCCACGGGTATGCCGTTCTTCACCGCCTCACGCACCAGCAGGAAACCGGGGTCGCTGATGCCGGGCGTGCCGGCATCAGTGACGAGGGCAATCACTTGCCCGCCGAGCAGCCGGTCAATAATACCCTGCAGGGCCTTGTGCTCGTTGAATATATGGTAGGCGGCCAGCGGGGTGGCAATGCCGTAATGCTGCATGACCACCCTCGAAGTCCGGGTGTCCTCTGCCAACACAAGGTCGGCCTCCTTCAGCACCTCGACGGCACGATAGGTCATGTCGCCGAGGTTGCCAACCGGAGTGGGGACGAGGTAAAGCTTCATTACTCCTCTTCGTAATCGTCGGGTATCTCCATGTCGTGGAAGACGTTGGTCACATCGTCGTCTTCCTCAAGCATGTTGATAATCTTCATCACCTTGCGGCAGGTGTCGGCATCCACCTCGCGGGTGGTGTTGGGAATACGCTGCAGTTCGGCGCTCTCGCACTCAATCTTCATATCTTCGAGGGTCTTCACCATGTTGCCGAAGTCCTCGTAGGCGGTATAGAGGGTCAGGTACTCGTCATCAACTTCCATCTCCTCAAGTCCGCCGTCAATAAGGTTCATTTCCAACTCTTCCACATCCATGTCGGGCTTGCGGGGCACCACAAACACGCCCTTGCGGTCGAACAGGAAGCTGAGGCTGCCGTTGGTCTCCATGGTGCCGCCGTTCTTGTTCATGATGGAGCGGACATTGGCAACGGTGCGCATATTGTTGTCGGAGAGGCACTCTATGAAGAGGGCTATGCCGTGGTTCGCATGGCACTCAAAGGTGATTTCCTGCAAGATGGCGGCATCCTTGTCACTCGCCTTGGAGATGGCCCGCATAAGGGTGTCCTTGGGCATATTGCAGCCGCGGGCGTTCTGCACGAGGAGTCGCAAACGGGGGTTGCTGTCGGGGTCGGGACCGCCTTCGCGGACGGCCACTGCCACCTCTTTCAGAATTTTGGAATACTGCTTGGAGCGTTTGGCGTCGGCTGCGCCTTTGGCTCTCTTAATCTTAGACCATTTATTGTGTCCTGACATAAAAGATTGGTTTTATTATTATTTTATGATTACTTGTATTTTAGCTTACATAGAACTTGATGTAGGTGATGGGCTTGCCCTCAGCGAGGAACATACGCTCGTAGAAGGTCTGCGTCATCTGCGCCTCCCGCAGCGACGGGATGTCGGGCCGCTGATCTGCATCGAGGGCGTAGAGGTTGTCGGTGGCGTACTCCACCCGGTAGCCGCCAGCGGGAATCACCTCGCCGAGGGTGTAGTCGTGCAGCTCCTTGGAGTCGGTCTTCAGGTGGATGGGCGAACCCGGGGCAAGGAAGCCTTTGTAGTAGCCGAGAAAACGCTCGCAGGTGAGCCGCTTGAACTCCTTTTTGGGCTGCGGGTCGGGAAAGGTAATCCAAATCTCCGACACCTCGCCTTCGGCGAAGAACTGGTTGATGAGCTCGATGCGGGTGCGCAGGAAGGCCACGTTGCCCATCTGCTCCTCATTGCTGGTCTTGGCTCCGCGCCACAGGCGGGCGCCCTTGATGTCCACGCCTATATAATTGCGGTCGCGGTGGATGCGGGCCAGCGACACGGTGTAGTCGCCCTTGCCGCAACCCAGTTCGAGGGTGATGGGGTTGCCGTTGCCGAAATACTCGCGCCAGCGGCCGCGCAGCCCGAAGCCCTGCTCCTTCAGCATCTCGTAGGAGACCTGAAAGAGGTTGGGGAAGGTCAGATTTTCGGCAAAGCGCTCTAACTTGTGGTGTCCCATGGCGGTGCAGGTGAAATCGGGGGCTTACTCGTTCCAGTTCTTTATCTTGGTGTCTCCCTGATACCACGACTTGATGTGGCGCTCCAGTTCCTGGGCGGCGGTGTAGGTGGGGGCGGAACCCATGCTCACATAGTAGAGGCCGCTGCGATTGATGACGTAGGCATCGCAGCCGAGGCTCTTGAGGTTGTTGGTCATCTTGTTGGCCGAACTGCGCTGGGTGAAGAAGCCGGCGATGATGTCGAAGCCCTGCTTGCTGGCCTTGAGGGTGGGGGCGCTGGGTTCGGCGGGGCGGTAGTCGGCCGGGGCCTTGGCGGGCGCCTTCTTGGGGGCGGCCGCCGGGACGGCACCAAAGTTGCCGTCCGGACGCAGACCCTTTTCGGCAATCAGCTGGTCAAGGTAGGCATCGAGACGGTCGGTGTCAAATATCTCGCCCTGCACAATGCAGCGCTTCACATACTTGCCCGTCTCGGTCAGCTCGTCTATGCAGTAGTTGTAATAATAGTCGTTGAAGGGGAAGAACCGCTGCACGGCAAAACAGTCGTCGGTCATGATGACGCGGAGCCGGTCTTCAGCATACTGGTCAATGCCCATCATAAAGAGGGCGTAGGCGTTGCCATAGTGGCGGGCGGAGAGGTAGGCGCGGATGTAGCCGGCGACGTAGTTGTGAATCTTGCCCACGTTCTCAACGATGTCGGACTCATCATAAACGAGCATATTCAAGTCGCGCGAGAAGGCGCTATAGTAGGGCAGCTCGAGGCGGCTCTCTTTGGCAACGGCCTCCTTGGCGGGCTTCTTGACGTAATTGAGGTAGCAGTAGGCGCCGCCACCGAGCAGGACCACCGCCAGCAGACACAGCAGCACCCACAGCCAGCCGTGCTTCTTTTTCTTCTTCTCCTCCCCGTCGGCACCCTCGGCCACAGTGTGCTTCTTGGCGGCCTTCTCGGCGGCCTTGCGCTGTTTCTCGGCCTCCTTCTTCTTCTCTTGGGCGGCCTTTTCGGCGTGCTTGGATTTCTCCTTCTTCAGTTTCTCGGCCTCCTTGGCGGCCTTCTCGGCCTTCTTGCGGTTCTCCTTCTCGGCCTTCTCGCGCTCCTTGGCGGCCTTGGCGGCCTCTTTGGCGAGGGCTTTAGCCTCCCGGTCGGCGGCTCTGAGGGCGGCCTTATCGGGTGCGGGCACCTCGGGGACTGCGCACGCTGCGGGTGCGGAAGCCTCGGCCTCTGCGGACTGCGTCTCGGCAGGCTGTGCCTCGGCGGGAGCAGTGGCTGCCTCGGGCTGCGCCTCAGCCTCGGGACGGCGAATCTCGGCGGGCTTGTCAAAGGCGGCAAAAGGGTCCTCCTGCTGCTTGGGCGAAAAAACGGCCACATTCTCTATCGGTATCTCGCGGCGCTTGTCGGCGTCGAGGTCGAGGCCTTCCACAGCAGTGAAAGCCACACGCCCGCCGGCAAGGCGCATCACACCCAACCCGGGGAACTCGTGCCCCGCGGGGTTTCGGCGCAGCTTGTCGTCGAGAGCGCCCACGAAGTTGGCCCACATCTGCTCGGCAATCTCGGTGGTGACGCACTCGCGCTCGGCAATGCCGCGCACGATGGCCTTGTTGCCCGACTGGGCAGCAGTGAGCTTCACGGTGCGGCGAGTGGGATAATAGGTGCCGGTGGCGGCATCGTGGTGGGCGCTGACGTTGTAGCCCGTCAGCGTGCCAATGCCGGGCAGTTCAACCACGTTTCCCTGCTTGATGAAATCTACAATAAAGTCGGTTATATTCATTGGTTCAGTATTAATTATCGTTCAATGACTCAGTCCTGAAAGGCCTTGCTGCCGGGGTTGACGACACTGCCGAGCAGCACCCGCTCGGCCTCGACCAAGTCGGCGGGGGTGTCAATGCCTATGTTGGCCGACTGGGTCTCCACCACCCTGATGCGGCAGCCGTTGCATAGCCAGCGGAGCTGTTCGAGGGACTCGCTGCGCTCAAGCGCAGCCGGCGCCATAGCCGCCACACGACGCAGCACCTCGCGGCGGAAGGCGTAGATGCCCACGTGCTTGTAGTAGTCCTGACTCTCCGCCCACCGCTCGGGCTCCTCGCCCCGCAGATGGGGGATGGGCTGGCGGCTGAAATAGAGCGCGTCGCCACGGGTGCTGCACACCACTTTCACATTGTTGGGCGAAAGCAGCTCCTCGGCCGAGGCGATGAGGCACTTGAGGGTGGCAATCTCCACCTCGGGGGCGGCAAAACAGCCTATGAGCGTCCGCAGCTGGTCGGGCCGCACAAAGGGCTCATCGCCCTGCACATTGATCACCACATCAAAACGGCGGCCCTCCCGCTCGAGGCGCTCGGCGGCCTCGGCACAGCGGTCTGTGCCGCTGCGATGACGGTCGGAAGTCATCAGGGCGCGACCGCCGAAGACCTCCACGGCCTGAGCAATGCGGCGGTCGTCTGTGGCCACCACGGCCTCATCTATGCCCGGAGCCTCATGCACGCGCTCCCACACCCACTGGATGACGGGCTTGCACCCGAGCAGCGCCAGCGGCTTGCCGGGAAATCGGGTCGACGCATATCGGGCGGGAATTACTGCAAGTGTCTTCATTGTGCGGAAAGTATTGGGGTTTTTTACTATGGGTCAGTTGCTGAAAAGGGAGTTGAACTCGGCATCCACCTGGTTATAGACGTACCCCAAGTCCTCATCGTTGTTCACAAAGTTGCGCTTGTTCATATCCACCACCACCATCTTGCCCTTGTTGTAGGACTCAATCCAGTCCTCATAGCGCTTGTTGAGACCGGTGAGGTAGTCCAGACGGATGCTGTTCTCATACTCGCGACCGCGGGTCTGAATGTTGCGGATGAGCGTGGGCACATCGGCACGGAGATAGATGAGCAGGTCGGGCGGCTGAAGAAACGAGGAGACCAGCTCGAAGGTGTGCTGGTAGTTCTCGAAGTCGCGAGTGTTCATCAGCCCCATGGCGTGCAGGTTGGGTGTGAAGATGTAGGCGTCCTCGTAGAGCGTGCGGTCCTGTATGATATTCTTGCTCTCTTTGTGGATGTCCAACAGCTGACGGGTGCGGGTGTGGAGGTAGTAGATTTGGATGTTGAATGCCCACCGCCTCATGTCCTCGTAGAAACTGTTAATATAGGGGTTATTCTCCGTCGATTCAAAAATGGGCCTATAGCCATAGTGGCGGGCCAACATTTTGGTCAATGTGGTCTTCCCCGAGCCGATATTTCCTGCAATGGCGATGTGCATAACGTATCCTAATCAGCCTATTCCCCTGTCACGCAGGGCAATAGGCACAGTATTGTTCACAATTCCAAAAAAGCAAATATACACAAAAAAAACGAACTGCCGAAAGAAATTTTTCGCCCCCGCCCCGCCGTAGCCCCGCCAGCCCCGCTCCC
>DCJB01000059.1 GCA_002317325.1 Bacteroidales bacterium UBA1711 | reverse complement strand
ATCCGCTTCCACAGCCTATAGTTGCGGCGGAGTCCCTGCAGCTGTTTGGCCACCTCTTTCAGGTTGCCGTTCATCATGTTGGGGCTGATGCCCCGGTGGAAGAACCACGAAAAAAAGGCGCAGGCCGTCATCAGCAGCAGGGTGGCAGCCTCAAAGGAGGCCGAGAGCCCCATCTGCCGCCTCACGCCCGGAATGATGGCCATCACCATCACCGCCGCCCCCGCCGACAGCCACGCCGTGCCGCTTATATACCTCACCTTGTTCTTCATCGCCTTGCGCATCAGCTCGGCGTTCACTATCTGCTCTTCCTTGAGTTTGCCTTTCAGCAGGGCTAACTGCTCCCGCATTTCGCAGAGCGCCGCGTCGCCGTCCGTATTCGTTGCCATGATAGTCTGTTCTCTATCTGTCTGCATGACTGTGCCTATTTTTCTTGCCGGGCCATCTCTATCAGCCGCTGCTTCACCCGCACCAACCGCACCGACACGTTCTGCGGCGTGAGCCCGAGAATGGCCCCGATGTCGTCATAGCTCATATTCTCGAGCCACAGCAGTATGAGGGCGCGGTCCATCACCCCCAGCTTGTTTATCCGGCTGTACAGCTGGCGTATCTGCTTGCTTTCGTCGTCCGTGTCGGCAAACAGGTCGCCCGCCATCTCGAGGGGTACCCGCTCGCCCCGCCGCCGCTTCTTCCGCTCCGCCGTCACGCACGTGTTCAGCGCCACCCGCCATATCCATGTCTCCACCTTCGCCTCGCCCCTGAAGCCGTCGAATCCCTTCCACAGGTTGACGAGCGTGTCCTGAAAGAGGTCCTGCACCTCGTCGTGGTCTTTGGAGAACATATAGCACACCGTGTATATGGTGTCCTTGTGCTCGCGCGCCAATCGTTCGAATTCTTTTTCCTTTGCCTTGTCTGCCATGGGGCGTTGGGTTCATTTCCCGCAGGGGGCGATTCGGGTCGGTCGGGCCGAGGCCCCCGGGTGCCCTCTTTGCCTGTTAGACGCTCCCCGAGCCGAAAAACTACAAAAAATGTCTCACTTTTTTTCATCCGCTGCCGGCTCCCCGGCCAGCTCTATCAGGAAGCTCACGGGGCGGAAGCCGTCGTTGCAGCTGATTACGGCGCTGTGGGGGTCCTTCATCCACCCGTCGTAGAAGTCGCCCCCCCCGTGGGCCAGCACCATCACATACTCGCGCATACTCCGCCACGCCTCTTCGCACAGCCCCTCGGGGCGCTGCCCGCCCGCGCTCACCCACGTCATCCCCTCCCGCAGCCCGCAGGCGTGCTCTATCGGATTCTCATATTTCTGCTGCAGGTCGCGGTAGTCCGCCCGCCGCAGCACGGTTATTCTAACGTCTTTCATTTCGGGCTGCAAAGGTACTATTTTTTCCCGATATATCGCTATTTCGGTTTTTTTTCGTATCTTTGCAGCCATGAAAAAGAGAGAACTTCCGCTGCTTGTGCTGCTCGCGCTGCTCCCCGCCCTCCTCCCCGCTCAAACCCTCTGCCCCCACCGCAATCAGGTCTCCGGCGGCTACAATTTCTGGGTCTCCACCCCCAAGGACTACGACAGCCTCCAGCCCCCCAAACCCGTCATCCTCTTCCTCCACGGCGCCAGCCTCTGCGGCCGCAACCTCGACCGCGTCCGCCGCTACGGACCCCTCCACGCCCAGGCCATGGGACGCCAGATCGACGCCGTCATCATCGCCCCGCAAAACCCCGGCGGCGCCTGGAAACCCGACCGCGTCAACCGCGTCGTGGACTGGGTCTTCGACCACTACCGCATCGACACCTCCCGCTTCTACGTCATCGGCATGAGCCTCGGCGGCTACGGCACCATCGACTACACCGCCGCCTACCCCCACCGCATCGCCGCCGCCATGGCCTTGTGCGGCGGCGGCAACCCCAAGTCCTACTGCGGTCTGAACGACGTGCCCCTCTGGATTCTCCACGGCACCGCCGACCGCGCCGTCCGCGTGAGCCAGTCCCAAAAGGTCATCAACGCCATGGCCCGGTGCGGCGACAGCCCCCGGCTGCGCTTCACCAAACTCCCCGGCGTCAACCACGGAGGGCTGGCCCGCGCCTTCTACATCAGCGAGACCTACGACTGGCTCTTCCAGCACCGCCTCGACACCCCCGGCCGCCCCGTCTCCACCGACTGCCGAATCACCGTCGAGCGGCTCCGCAGCGCCTACAAGGACATCGACCGAAATGCCAACCACATAGTGGTGCGCAGCACCCCCGACAAAGAGGCCCTCCGCCCCGCCTCCGCTGCCGCCCCCTCCGCCGCCGACACCATGGCGCTCGCCGCCGGCACGGCGGCTGCCGACAGCCTCGGCCTCGCCGACTCAGCCGCCGCCCCGCAGCCCCCCGCCGCCAAGGCTTCAACCCCCCAGCCCAAGTACCACACCATCCGCAGCGGCGACACCCTCGGCGCCCTCGCTCGCCGCTACCACACCACCGTGGCCAAGCTCTGCCGCCTCAACAACATGAAGGAGACCTCCATCCTCCGCGTAGGCCGCCGGCTCCGGGTGCGTTAGCCCCGCCGCCATGGCGAGCCCAATGTCTCAGCGATGAGCGGCGGCGGAGTCTCGGTGCCGCCCCCATGGGTATTTTTTTTCTTCATCCCTTTGAATGTCGGAAATATTTTGTATCTTTGCGGTGTCACTCGGAGACCCGATTTGACTGAGGAAGTGCCTCAACGCTCTATTTCTTTGCACGATGCTTGATATGTAGAACAGGGCGGAAGAGGGCATGGCCCCGCCTTCTCTTCGACCAATTGTTTGAACAACGCTTGCGGGCCGTCAAGCACAAAAACCAAAAAACAACACGCAAAAGTGAAAAAACTACTGATTGGAGTGCTGCTGCTCATGATTGCGGCCGCACCGTCCTATGGTCAGTCCGAGCGGACCCTGAAGAGAAAGGTTGCCATCGGCCGCTTTACCAACGAAACCCAGTACGCCAAGGGACTCTTCTACAACCGCGACAACGACCCCATCCGCAAGCAGGCTTTGGACATCCTCTCCGCCAAGCTCGCCATGAGTGAGAAGTTCATCCTGCTTGAGCGCGACGGCTTGGAAGAGTTGGTTGCCGAAGCGGGCGACGGTATGCAGAAGATAGGCGCCGACTTCATCATCCTCGGCTCCATCACCCAGTTTGGGCGAAAGGTGGAGGGCGACCAGCGCTTCCTCTCCCAGTCGAAGACCCAGACCGTGGAGGCGGGAGTCAGCATCAGGCTGGTGGATGTGTCGTCGGGGCTGATTATCTACTCCGACGAGGCCAAGGGCTATGCCGAGACCTCGGCCAAGCAGACCTTGGGCTTCGGCGGCAGCGCCGGCTTCGACGCCACCCTCAGCGACAAGGCCATTTCCGCCGCCCTCTCGCAGCTGGTCGAGAACATCATCAACAAGTGCATGGACAAGCCCTGGAGAGGCTACCTGCTGTCGGTGGAAGACGGCCAGTACATCATGTCTGGCGGCGTTTCGCAGGGCATTGCCACGGGAAGCGCCTTTGTCCTCTACAAGAAGGGGAAGAGCGTGACCAACCCCCAGACGGGCATGAAGATCGAACTTCCCGGCACCAAGATTGGGACGCTGACAGTCGTGGCCTCGATGGGCGACACCCCCGAGACGGAAATCTCCTTCTGCACCTACGAGGGGCAGGAGCTTGAGAAAGACAATTTATTGAACTACTACTTAATGGAGAAATAACATGAAAAAGATATTTGCCATAGTGCCTCTGCTGCTCTGCCTGCTGCTGGCGGGGTGCGGAGTTTACAGCCACAGCAGTGGCAAAGACGAGGTCAGTTATGTGATGTTCACATCTCCCAAGTCCAAAGCCGTCGATGTCTATATCGACGGTCAGAAATACGGCATCAAGACCGTTGGAAAAAAGGCCTACCGGGCCAATCGGAATGTCAAGAAGTCCGCCAAGGGACGCATTCCCGTGGCTGTGGGCAAACACGAGGTGAAGGTGTTCAACCAGCAGGGCGAGGAAATCTACTCCAACACTATCTTCATCTCCATCGACGAGACAAAGAATATCGAGTTATGAAGAGGTTTGTCTTGTTGGCCCTTTCTGCCGTGCTGCTCTCGTCGTGCGGCCCGAGCCGCCTCTACTACTGGGGGTCCAACCCGGCCTCCGACAACGGCACCTCTAAGTATGAGCAGCTGGCCTATAAGCATTACGACACCCAAACCCCGGAAGCCATCTGCGAACTCCTCTGCGTCTATGAGGACATGGTCTCCCATCCCGGCGGCAAAAGAGGCGTTGTCCCCCCGGGCATTTGCGCCGAGTACGGATTCCTTCTCCTCCAGCCCGAAACGGCGACCAACTTCGCAGCCTACGCTACTGCCGGCCAGAAGCGGAAGTTCGACAGCGGCGACTACTCCATGTCGTTCCGCGAGAAAGGTCTCAAGCTGCTGCAGATGGAAATGGAGCTCTACCCCGAATCGAAGGCCTTTATCGGACCCTTGTTGCAAACTCTCAGCAATAGATAGCCATGAAGAAGATTGTATTTTTCGCAGTTGTTGTCTGCTGTTTTGTCGCTTCGTCGTGCGTCGCCACCAAGACCCGCGGAGAACAGTACTCCCGCCTCTATGACGAGAAGCCTTTGACGCTGCTGGTTTTGCCCCCAATCAATAACACAACCAACGTCGAAGCCAAGGAACTGCTCTACACCTCCATCAGCGTGCCGCTTATCGAGGCCGGCTACTATGTCGTGTCCCCCCACTTGGCAATGGAAATGCTCAAGGCCGAAAGTGCCTACGATGCCGAGCTGTTCGTCAATCAGGACCTGACTCAGTTTGGCAAGGTCTTCGGCACCGACGCCGTGGTTTTCTCTGTCATCGATACTTGGCAGAAACACTTGTCCGGCATTACCACCAAAATCCGATACATCATCAAGTCTTCAAAGACCAATGAGATTATCTTTGAGCGTACTTGTGAGCTGTATCTTGACCTCAGCGCGTCGAATGCCCACTCCAACTCGCTTCTCGGCGCGCTGACCAATCTGGCCGTGACAGCCATCAAGACTGCCTCGACAGACCATATCGTGGCAGCCCGCAAGTGCAACAAGTACGTGTTTCAAGATATTCCCCGAGGCCAGTACCACCCCGATTATCAGCTTGACAAGGACACGAAGGCTGAGCCCGCAGAAGTGAAAAGGACTGTCAGATGACAGTGAGTCCCGGGTGAGGTGGCGGCTTCCGCCGCCGCCCTCCGCGCATACTGCAAGGGTGTCTCGAAACTGTTTCGCGACACCCTTTCTCTTGCTCCCGTGCTGATACAGTGCCGTTCAGAAGGGCATCCGCCGGGGCTTCCCCGTCCGCACATAGTCGGCGTAGGCGTACCACAGCCCCGTCTCGGCATCCTGCTGCCGCTCGCCTATGCTCGCCTCGCGGAACTCCGACGGGTCGATGACGGGGAAGAATGCGTCGGCCTCAAAGTCCTCATATACCCAGGTCACGTATATGCGCTCCGCCAAGGGCATGAACTCGCGGTAGAGGGCGGCGCCGCCCATCACGAACACATCTTCTTCGCCGGCGACCATTTTCAGCGCCTCGCCCATGCTGTGGGCTATCTCAAGCGTGCCGGTGGCGCCGGCGGGCGGGTCGTAGCGGAAGCCCTCGTCGTGCGTCAGCACTATGTTGCGCCGCTTGGGCAGCGGCTTCTTCGGCAGCGAGTCAAAGGTCTTGCGCCCCATCACCACGGTGTGGC
This sequence comes from Bacteroidales bacterium UBA1711, assembly GCA_002317325.1. Lineage (GTDB taxonomy): Bacteria > Bacteroidota > Bacteroidia > Bacteroidales > P3 > Colimorpha. The sequence continues at coordinate 10,104 of DCJB01000059.1, read as the reverse complement.
CCGAGGTGAGGGCCTTGAAGCGCTTCAAATCGTCGCCGAGGTGCCACAGCAGGCGGTTGTCGCGGCCTATGGCGCGGTTCTGCGCCACGGCGGCTATGAGCGAGATACTGGGTATGAGCCGATGGGTTATCATGGGCGGGGGGATTGGTGGTTGAATATGCGCATGCTTCGTTCGAATATGCCGTTCATGTAGGCGATGGCCAGCCCGTAGTTGCTCACCGGCACGCCGGCTTCCACAGCCGGGGCGAGGCGCGCCGCAAGCTGCTTGGCGGTGATCACGCAGCCGCCGCACTGGATGACTAAGGCGTAGTCGCCCATCGGGCGGGGCGGGGCCGAAAGGCCCGCCGCCGTGTCGCACGCTATCTGCCGCCCCGTGTGGCGGGCTATCAGCTTGGGCAGCTTCACCCGGCCTATGTCCTCGCAGGTGACATTGTGGGTGCAGCTTTCCAGCATCAGCACCCGGTCGCCGTCGCCCAGCCGGTCGAGGGCGGGCGTGCCTTTCACGTATTCCTCGAAAAGCCCCTTGCTGCGGGCCAGCACCACGCTGAAACTGGTCAGATATACCTCCTCGGGCACTATCTTCGACACCATGCCATACACCTGGCTGTCGGTCACCACCAAGCGGGGGGGGGCGGCCAGCTGCCGCAGGGTCTCTTCCAACTCGGTCTCGCGGCAGACCACGGCGCGGGCGTGGCAGTCCAAGATGTCGCGCAGCACCTGCACTTGGGGCAGTATCATCCGCCCCTCGGGCGCCGACGAGTCGATGGGGGTCACCATCACCACCGTGTCGCCCGCGCCTATCACGTCCCCCAAGAGGCTGCGGTGGACGTAGGCCGACTCGGGCAGCGCCTCGCGTATGCGGGCGGTCAGCGGCTCGCGCAGCGACGGGTCTTTCACCGTCAGCACGGTCACTTCCGCGCCATAGTCCCGTTCCACCGCCTCTATCAGCCCGGGGTCGGGCCTGCAGCGGTCGGCTTGCGAGTAGATGAGCAGGTAGGGGATGCCCCGCCGGCGGCATTCTTCCACCAAGCTCGCCTCTTCGGCGTCGAATCGGTTGTTGGTGAAGAGTATCAGTGCCAAGTCGGCTTGGGCCAGCATTTCGAGGCTCTTCTCTATGCGCAGCCGCCCCACCGCCCCTTCGTCGTCTATGCCGGCGGTGTCTATCCACACCACCGGCCCCACGCCGCCTATCTCCATGGTCTTCTTCACGGGGTCGGTGGTCGTGCCGGCCAAGTCGGAGACTATGGCTGTCTCCTGCCCCGTCAGGTAGTTCACGAGCGAACTCTTCCCGTAGTTCCTTCTTCCAAATATGCCGATGTGCGGCTTCAGTTCGTTGCCTTTCATGGTGCGATGGATTGCGTGCGGACGGCTACTGCTGCGGCACTACGGCCAAGAACTCAAGGTCGGCAGCCGAGTCGTTGATGAGGCTGTGGCTGTGCCCTTTGGGACAGTAGTGGCAGAGTCCTTCCCGCACGGCGTGGCGCTCGCCGTCGTAAAGCACCGCCCCCTGGCCGCGGGTGATGAAGATGACCTCCGACGAGGTGTCGTGGGTGTGGAGTCCTATGCTCGCCCCGGGGGCGAGGCAGCCCTTCATTATGCGGTTGGCGCCGTCGTAGTACATTCGGGCGGCAGTCTCCTGCTCGCCGCCCTTGAAATGGGCGAGGCGCTGCTCCTCTATTTTGTCGAAGTCTATTATCATTTTGCGTGCTTTCGTTTTTTTGCGTGCTGTTGTCATGCTCCGCTGGGTGAGCGGCTGGCTGTCCGCTGCTGTCGGCTCAGAATGTTTGAATTACCCCTCTTGCCGTGCATCCGTTTCCGTGTGCAAAGATACGCAAAAATATTGGTTGGGTCACAAAAAAGCGTTCTCTCGCTTGGCGGCAGGGCGGCTGCAGGGGAGGCATGAGGTTTCCGCCTCGACGGGGAGGGTCGGCGGCGGGGCAGGAGAAAGTCCCGTCTATCCCGCAAAGGTGCGCCCCCGCGCCACCACCCCGGCGGGGTTGCCGGCTATCACGGTGTGTTCCTCTTCAAACTGGCCGTGCACCGCGCTGCCCGCCCCCACCGTCGTGAAGTCGGGCAGCCGTGTCCCCTTCACCACTATCGAGTGGCAGCCTATCCAGCAGCTGCTCCCTATCGCAATGGGGCGGTCGGGATTGGTGCGGCAGCCGCCGAGGTCTTCCAATCGGTGCTGGTCGGTGTCCATAAAGGTGCAGTTCCACGAGGTCAGCACCCCTTCGCCAAAGGTGATGGCGCTGTGGCACACTATCAGCGACCGCGGGCCGATGTTGGTGTGGCTGCCCGTGGTCAGCACGCCCCCCTCCGCCACTTCCACCGAGGTGCCGGCGCCGATGGCGCAGTCCCCCTCCACCACCCATAGCCCCCGCAGGTTCAGCTGCGTCCGGTCGCGTCCGAAGTCCGACGGCTGGGCCGTGTTGAACCCAATCTTCACCAACCCCGCCCGCAGCCGCCCGCAGCGTATCTCTATCCGGCCCGACAGGTTGGGCAGCCGCGTGCGGTGCGACACCATCAGCGGCAGCCGCCACGCCTGCCCCGCCGGCAGCAGCCTAAAGTTGAGCCACACGCTCCTCGGCACCGCCAGCACAAACCGCACCCCGTCCAACCTCTTCCTCCTATGTCGTTCATTCATGGTCGTCCAAATAGTAGGCTGTTCAGCCCTGTTTCACGCTGCAAAGTTACACAAAAAAATCTGAGTATTGCCTTTTTTTTAACTGGTGAGAATCTCTCCTGCTGCGCCAAGACCTTTCTTGTCGAAAGAAAGAGGTCTGCCGCATTGTGCTTGTTCGGAAATTATTCGTATCTTTGTGGCGGGAATCGGATGTCGGAATGTTGACTATCTATGCGAAGGATAAAGCGATACATCTTTCCCGCCGAGGCAGGACTCGGCACTTCTGTGAATAACCGTACAGCAACAGGGCAATATGATAGAAAAGCTAACCCTCATCGATTGGAAGAGTTTTGAAAACTCGGAGGTGTATATCGAACCGCTGACGTTCCTCATCGGTGTCAATGCCAGCGGGAAATCCAATGTCATTGACGCATTCGGTTTTTTGCAGCAGTTGGCGCTGGGTGTCCCCATTGACGATATTGCCAACGGAATCCGGGGAGGAAAAGACTGGGTGGTCAGAGACGGGAAAGACTGTTTTACGCTGTCTGTGGATGTTCGCGATGATTCATGCGGGGTGGATTATATCTACACGGTGACAATTGGTATCCGTACTGTCGGATTTGAGGTCTTTGATGAAAGCCTTGGAAAGAAAGAGAGTATAGACGGCGAAGAGAAAATGATTGTGCTGTATAACACATATTCTCCCAAACTGGATACTCTATTGAAAGCAGTGAGTCTCTATACTGCAAAACAAGGAAGGCGGCGGCGGTTGGATTTGTACCCGAGTCGTTCGATACTTTCTCAGTTGGAAGGTAGGGATTTGGCAGACGAGGTGGTCAATGGGGTGCGTTTCGTTGCCGACAAATTGCGCAATATCTTCATCCTCGACCCGATGCCGCAGCACATGAGGGACTACTCTCCGCTGTCGTCGGCGTTGAAGCCCGACGCGTCCAACATTGCAGGTGTCCTCGCAGGCATGAGCGGGACTGACAGGAAGCCGCTGTTGGACGCTATCTCTAACTATGTCCGCCCACTGCCCGAGCGGGATATTGAGAGCGTGTGGGCGGAGACTGTCGGCAGGTTTGGCAGGGACGCTATGCTCTATTGCGAGGAGAATTGGACGGACAAGAAGAAGCTCGTGCTGGACGCTCGGGGTATGTCTGACGGAACCCTGCGGTTCATCGCCATCGTCATGGTGCTGCTCATCCGCCCCAAAGGAAGCCTTATTTTGGTCGAGGAGGTGGACAACGGACTTCATCCTTCCCGTGCAAAGGAATTGGTTCGGGCGTTGAAGGAAATCGGAATGGAAAGAGGGGTTGACATCCTCTGCACCACTCACAACCCCGTGCTTATCGACCAATTGGGAACAGACTTGATTCCCAGTATCGCCTACCTGACCCGAGACCGGGCGACGGGTTCTACCAAGATTAATACGTTTGATGAACGGGAGGATTTTGTTCGGCTGGTGGCGAGCGGGAGTATAGGTGACCACATGGCGAAAGGAGATTTGTAGCCATGGGAGGAAAGGTATTGATAATTGACACTTCGGTGATGTGCGTCTGGCTTCGTGTCCCCGGAAAGGAGACTGCGGGGAAAGGCGGGGTCGTTACGTATGAGTATGTAAGTCGCTATATCGATGAGCAGACGAGGAATGGTGCAACACTGGTGCTGCCGATGACTACCATCATTGAAACTGGCAACTTCATCGCGCAGGTGGAACACGGACGGAAAGAGGTGGCGAGACGTTTTGCTGACATGATTGTGGAGGCGGCTGATGGGAAACAGCCTTGGGCTGTCTTCTCTCGGCAGAAGGACTTGTGGGATGGCGGAAAGCTGAAGGATTTGGCGAATAGGTGGAGCGAGACGGTGGTTGTGGAAAAGCAGTCGCTTGGCGATGCTGCGATAGTTGACGTTGCCGCATTCTACAAGGAACTCGGTTGCACGATAGAGATATTCACAGGGGACGGGGGCTTGAAGAATTGGGAGCAGAAAGTCTCGGGTCAGCCGAAGTTGTCTGTCTCGAGAGGCCGTAGGCGGAACAGGTAGCCTCCACGCTGCACGCTGTGCCCATCATACCCGGTGTTTGCCTTGGCAATGATATGCCGAGCGATTTCGCCTTTCGGAACTTTCCGCCCCTGCCTCCCCCTCAGCCCTCGGCAAAAATAGTGTGCCTCTTCTGTAGTTTTTGGGCAGTTCGTGCGTCTAACTGACAAAACCAATCAAGAAAGGGAATAGTTATGAATGCAATCATTTTGCTGGGCGCTCTGGCCTCGGTCTTCTGTTTTTTCCTCAGCATCATCCGCGGCTGAGCGACCGCGGAGCGGGGGGCGGCTTGCCGCCCCCCGCTCGCCGCTCTCTGTTCAAGCCATCACTTCAAAAACTAATAGACAATTTCAAAAACCAATAGACAAGTATGAAGAAAAGGACGATTATAATGTTGCTGCTGTGCTGCCTCGGCTGCGGGGCTATGGCGCAGCAGGGGAAGGTTGCCGGCCGGGTCATCGACGGCGAGGGCGGCGGTCCGCTCTCTTTCGCCACTGTGGCGCTGCTGCGGGCGGACAGCACGGTGCTTGCCGGCGCCATGACCGACGACAGCGGGCGCTATGCCTTTGCCAATGTGCCGTATGGCGAGTATGTGCTTTCGATTTCTTTTATCGGCTACCAGCCCATGCGTCAGCCTCTCGACGTGGAAAGCCCCTCCGTCAAGGTCCCAACGGTGACGCTGATGCCCGACGCCGCGGTGCTGGAGGCTGTGCGGGTGGTAGATAAGGTGCCGGTGGTGGAGCAGAAGGTGGACAAGCTGGTGTTGAATGTCGCCAACTCCGCCTTCGCACAGGGCAACAACGCCTTCGACTTGCTGCGCAAGGCCCCCGGCGTGACCATCGACAAGGACGGCAACGTGCTGCTCAACGGCCAGGCGGTGGCGGTGTGGATCGACGGCCGCCCCTCAAACCTCGACGGCAAGAGCCTCGAAGCCCTCCTCCGCAGCACCGACGGCGCCACCATCGACAAGATAGAGGTTATGGCCAACCCCTCGGCCAAGTACGACGCAGCTGGGCAGGGGGGCATCATCAACATCAAGACTAAGCGCACCCTCATGCAGGGCTTCAACGGCACCCTCTCGGCCGACGGCGGCGGCATGGGCTTCCGCCGTCGGCTGGAGTTTGCCGACACGAGCTTGGACTGTTTCCTCAACCAGAACGTCTCGCTGAACCTCAACTACCGCTCCGCCAAGACCAACTCTTTCCTGCAGGTGTCGGAGGGCACGGGGCAGATGGGCGTGGACTACACCACCCGCACCGTGGGTGCCGCCGCCGAAAATCGGTTCCTCCAGCGCTCGGGCGCCCTCTACAACGTCCGCTATCGCAGCCTCAACTTGAAGGTGGGCAACGACTGGTTCATCAACAAGCGCAACACCCTCGGGTTCATCTTCACCATGCCCATGAACGCCATGAGTCAGGACGCCGACACCAATGCGGACTGGTCTTATCGGACGGTGGGACAGACGCTGGTCGAGCAGATTCGCACCCGCGCCGCCACGGCTTACGATATGCGGCAGTATATGGGCAACGTGAACTACAGCCACGTCTTCAACGAGGCGACGGCTTCGGAACTCACGGTGAATCTCGACTACCTGCGCCACACCACCAACTCGGAGAACGAAATGCAGAACTATTTCCTGCCCCTCGCCGCCCCCCTGCTGAAGCCCGGCACCAAGGCGGAGCGCCTCGAGTCGCTCTCCCTCCAGTCGGACAACGTCGTCAACGTCTATAGCGCCAAGGCCGACTGGCAGGGGCTGGTCGGCGGCCGCGTGATGATGGAGGCGGGTGCCAAATGGGCCTTCTCGCTCACCGACAACCTGCTCACCAGCACCATGGGCGAGACGGTGCTGGGCACCGGCCTGGTCAACGGCCTCACGGTGGAGTCCCCCTTCGACTATGCCGAGCACGTGGGCGCCCTCTACGCCTCGGGCGCCGCGCAGCTCTCGCCCAACTGGAGCGTCAAGGCCGGCCTCCGCGGCGAGTACACCAGCGCCCACAACAGCACCAACGTGGTGCGGCAGAACTATTTCAGCCTCTTCCCAACGCTCTTTGCGGGCTGGAACTCCTCGGATATGTCCAAACGGGTGAACCTCAGCTATACCCGCCGTATCAAGCGGCCCACCTACAGCGAGTTGAACCCCTTCCAAAACTATATCGACGCCCACACCTCCAACATGGGCAACCCCGACCTCCGGCCCTGCTTCAGCAACAACATTGCCCTCTCCGCCGGCTTCGGGCGCTACGTCACCCTCTTTGCCAACGGCATTTTCATGAAGGACGACATCACCGTGGTCCCGAAACTCGACCCCGCCACGGGCGACCAGATTCTCTTCCGCGACAACTTCGGCTCTAATACGCTCCTCGGCGGCGGCGCCACCCTCTCCGAACTGCCCATCGGAAAACTCTTCACGCTGATGCTCAACGTGTCGGCATACAACTATCGCAGCTCCGCCCCCAGCACGGCCAGCCTCGTGGCGGGCGTGCCCGACAGCGACAAGCCCTACCTCTCCAACTCGCTCTACGCAAGCGGCTACGCCTGCCTCACCCTCCTCCTCCCCAAGGCGTGGAAGGTCCAGCTGGACGGCTGGTGCTCCTCGCCCGTGACGGCGGGCTATCTGAAGGTGGGCTGGAACTACGCCTTCAACCTCGGCGTGAAGAAGAACGCACTCGACAACCGCCTGACTTTCTCGCTGAACGTGAACGACATCTTCCGCACGATGAACAACAGCTTCGAGACGGTCTCTTCCGCCATGACGATGAGCTGCAACCAGCGCTACCTGACTCAGACCGTGAAGGTGGGATTGCAGTGGAACTTCGGCACCGCCCAAAAACCCCTGCGCCAGCGCAAGGTGGGCTCTCTCGAGGAAGCCGGCCGCATTGGAGGCGGCGGTCTGACCGACGGCGTGTCCAACGGCAAGTAGCCTCCCTTTTCGCGGCAGGCCCGCACGGGCGGCGGGGTGGGGGAGACCCTCGGCCCCGCCGCCCCTTCGCCCGCCGCCCCTTCGCCCGCCCCTTCGACCCCCGTCGTCGCTCTCGGCATATTTTTTTCCCCCACAGGGCAATTATTCCCATTTTGTTCGTAACTTTGCACCCTCAAACTATGCGCCATGGCGACCATCTCTCTTGAACAAGGCGGCGGGCTTCTCTCCCTCAAAGTGCCACACAAAGTGTTGGTTGACGGAGTGTTCGTTGGCGTTATGCGAACCCCTCAAGTGCAGATTCGCCTGCCGCGCGGCAGCCACGGCATCACCATCCAAAGCCTCATTCCGGGCTTCTCGGCCACCCAAAACGTGGTGGCGGACGACTCCCGCCCCCTCACCCTCACCTTCCGCAGCCGCGGCGGGTGGTGGGATTTCTTCTTCACTTTAGACCTCGCCTGGTGGGTGGCGGGCCTCTTCCTCCGCCTCGCCTCGCCGTGGTCGTGGATCTCGCGGCTCCTCTCCGACGGCTTCTTCGCCGCCTGGCTGCTCTACGAATGGATTATCAGAAAACGTTATTTCAATTTCAGTATTCAACAAAACAATCTCTCCCAATGAAAAAAATTCTCTTCTCCTGCCTCCTCGCAGCCGCAGCCCTCTCGGCTGCCGCCCAGCCCGCCGGTCACATGAAAAAGGACGGACACCACCTCAACCTGCCCGAGCGCCTGGCCGCCAAAAGCGGTTTCAATTACAAACTCGACGAGTTCCGCACCGACGACAATTACCAGATTTGCACCTACACCTACGACAGCCGCAGCCGGCTCCTCACCACTTCCGACAGCATCAATGGCGAATACCAGGTCATCGACTCCATCTTCTACAATGAACAGAGCCGCCTCTCGCGCCTCTCGGGCTGGCAGCGTATCAATGGCGCGTTCAAGAACGTCTATTATATCGACTACGGCTACGATGAGGACGGAAACCTCTCCTCCCGCACCAACTACAACAAGTTCGGCGATGAGTGGAGCCTCGGCGGCATCTACAATTACTACTACAACGACAACCACCAAATCACACGCAGCACCCTCATGCTCGGCGGCACGCTCTTCCAGCGTATCGAGTACCTTTACACCGACGGACGCCTGGCGCGCGAATTGTGGTACGACTACAATGGCGCCGGGCTCTCCCTCGACATGACGGTGCATTACGCCTATAATCCCGACGGCCGCCTCCTCTCCCGCTGCGACAGTATGCTCGACGGCTCCTCTTGGACGCTCTACACCCTCCGCACCTACGAATACGACGCCGACGGCAACTGCCTCCAGACCGAGGTCACCGACGCAGCCGGCCGCGTGGCCGAGCGCAGCGTCTTCACATACGACCTCAGCCGCCCCCTCTCCGAAGTCCTCATGCCCTGGACTCCCGAGCAGGAACGCCCCAAGTCTTTCGGCAACGCCAACCCCTACGTCATCGAGGCCTACTACCAGCTCGACGCCGACCAGCACCTCCAGTACCTCTGCGACTATGTCTATTCTTACTCGGGCTACCACGCCGCCGTCAGCACCGCCCAAACACCGCGCCTCTCCCTCTCCCCCAACCCCGCCTCCGGCCGCGTGGCCGTTGAGGGCCTCGGCGCCGACCCCGTGCACGTGCAGGTGGTTGACCCGCTCGGCCGCACAGCACTCGAGTCCCGGCTCTCCCAAGCCTCCAACACCATTGATGTCGGCAGGCTGACCCCCGGCATCTACCTCCTCCGCGCCGGCAGCCGTTGCACTAAACTCATTGTCAAATGACCCCCGCCTCCGCCGCCTCCGACACCGGCGGCACGCTCTATGAGGCCGTCCTCGCCCTCCGCGACGACCAGAAAGTCCCCGCACTCTCACGCTTCTTCAAAACCGGCGAAGGTCAGTACGGCTGCGGCGACCAATTCCTCGGCATCAAGGTGCCCGACATCCGCAAAGCGGTCGCCCCCCGCTGGAGCAACTGCGGCTTCGACCAACTCGAGCAGTGCATCGCCTCCCCCTACCACGAACACCGCATGGCCGCCCTCCTCGCCCTCGTCCAACGCTACGCCCACGCGCCAAAAAAAGATCCCGCCCTCCGGCAGCAGTGCGTCGATTTCTACCTCTCCCACACACGATTCATCAACAACTGGGACCTTGTTGACCTCTCCTGCCACGAGATACTCGGAGACTGGCTGCTCTCGCGCGACCGCTCGCTCCTCTACCACCTCGCACGCCACGGTGCCACCCTCTGGGAGCGGCGCATCGCCATCGTGAGCACCCTGTGCTTCATCCGTCACGGCCAGGTGGACGACACCTTCGCCATCGCCGACATCCTCCTCCACGACCCCGAAGACCTCCTCCACAAAGCCGTCGGCTGGCTCCTCCGCGAGGCCGGCAAACGCGACCAAGCCGCCCTCACAGCCTTCCTCGACACCCGCTGCACCCAAATGCCCCGCACCATGCTCCGCTACGCCATCGAAAAGTTACCAGAGACCCTTCGCAAGCGCTATTTGGCG
>DCJB01000118.1 GCA_002317325.1 Bacteroidales bacterium UBA1711 | reverse complement strand
GACCGCAAGGAGAAGGCGCACGAGTGCAGGATTGAGAAGTTGTGATGTTTCCGCCTTCGGGAGTCGCGGCACGTGGAGAAATAACCTAAATTCAACCAACTATCGCAACTTTTACTAAATACAGGGGGGGCTGTCCTTGTTGCTTTTTCATGGATTATATTTCGGACACTGCGGGTACTCATCCATCGGAGAAATGCCGCCGCGAACAGAGATGGAGGGCTGCGGACAAAAAAAGTTTCAACCCCGGACAATAGAACGCATAGGCGGGCGTTAGAGAAAAGTTGCGTCTGCGGCGCAGGCTGCATCAGTTCAACCCAAGTAATCACAGAAAACACTTATAGCAATGCTTTTACTCGACATCACCAACGGATGGAAGACCGTCATCATGATAGTTGCCATGATTGTGGTCTTCTACCTCTTCCTCATCCGCCCCCAAAGCCAAACCGCCAAGAAAGAGGCCGCCTACCGCAACGGACTGAAAAGCGGCGACCGCATAATGACCGCAAGCGGAGTGCACGCCACCATAGTGAGCACCGACGACGCCCAAGCCGTGGTGGAAATTGCCCCCGGCACCCGTATCAAGGTGGCCAAAGCCTCGCTACAGCCCATCCCCGAGCGCAAAAAGAGCAAATAGCCGCCCCAGCAAAAGGCTGCTGCACCCCTGCCCAAGGTCAGGCTGTGCAACGGTACTCAGACGTATCGGCGGCCTATCGGAAGGATTAAGAAAGATTAACTGCAAAAACTCTGAAAACTTTTTCGGTTTTCAGAGTTTTTTTGTACCTTTGCAAACCGTTTCGCCACTCGAAGAAGCAGGAAAAATCGACACAACACACTCAACACCAATGGAAACACAGGATTCTCACATCAAGACACAAATAATCAAATCGACCGCCAAGCTATTCCTCGCCCATGGATGCAAGCGTATCACGATGGACGACATTGCGAGCGAACTGCATATTTCCAAGCGGACGCTGTACACCCATTTCGCCAACAAAGAGGAATTGTTAGAAGCCTTTTTGGAGTACATGACGGTGACGATGGAGGAGAAGAAGAAGGAGGTTGTGGACAACAACGAATCGCCCGTGTCGCTGATGCTCTCGCTGTTCCTGTTCTGGGGAAAATACAACCACGAACTAAACCTGACGCTGAACGACATGAAGTCGCTCTACCCCGACCTGTACCGCAAATACTTCGAGAGCAAGTCGGCATTGAGGACCGGCGAGATAAAGGCCGCCTTGCGCATAGCCGCCGAGCGGGGCGAACTGCGGAAGGACGTGGATATAGACCGGTCGGTGGCTGTGCTGCACCACTTCTTCAGCAAAGTGACGTCCCACGAAATGACCACCGAGACCCTCGGAATGATTGGCGAAGGGGGATACACCTTCCTGCGGGGGCTGCTGTCGGTGCCGGCCATAGAACGGTTAGACTCACAAGATATTAAATCGAAAATACAAATACAATGAACACAAAGAAATTACTACTCGGACTTGCGGTTGCGTGCTTTGGCATGACAAGGCTGTCGGCCCAGGAGGCGCAGCCGCTGCGGCTGTCGTTGGAAGAGGCCCAGCAGTATGCCGTGGAACACAACTACACGCTCCAAAACTCCGCCCTCGACGTGAAGAAGGCCGAAGCCTCGCGCTGGCAGACCATCTCCTCAATGCTGCCCCAGGTGAAGGCCGCATTCGATTACTCCAATATGTGCGGCTATTCCATTCCCATGCAGGGCATGAGCATAGCCATGAACCCCTCGGGCACGTTCAGCCTCACCACCTCGATGGCGCTCACCGGCGCCCAAGTGGTGGGAGCGATGATTAGCAACATATCGCTCACGATGGCAGACATCACCCGCCAGCAGTCGATACAAGAGACCAAGGCCAATGTGCGGAGCATCTACTCCTCCATCCTCGTGATGGAAGAGACTGTGGGACTGCTTGACTCAAGCGTGGCCAACATGGAGAAGCTCTACCAAACGACACAGGCCAGCGTGGATGCCGGGGCAGCCGAACAAGTCAGCGCCGACAAACTGATGGTGCAGGTTGCGACCCTCCGCAACAGCCTCAGTTCGACCAAACTAACCCTCAAGGCGTTATACAACTCGCTGATACTCGTACTCGGCACCGATGTGAACACCCCCGTTGAACTGACCACCAAAGTGGGCGACCTTCTCGACCTTGACGAAGCCGCCAGCCTGACCACTACGGGATTCAACATTGAGAACAACTACAGCTACCGTCTGCTGGTGCAGAGCGAGAAGCTGTCGAAAGACCAAGTGACGCTGGCGTGGATGGACTGCACCCCCACCCTGTCGGTCTATTACCAGTACAGCAACAAGACCTATTTCGGCAAAGACCAGGGATTCAACATGACGCCGCCGAACATGATAGGTGCGAGCGTGAGCCTCCCCCTCTTCCAGAGCGGCACCCGGTGGGCAAAAATCAAGGCCGCCAACATATCGCTGCAAGAGACCCGCAACAGCAAGGCCCAGGCCGAGAACGGTCTGCGCGTGCAGTACAGCCAGCTCTGCTACGACCTCATCACCGCTTTGGAGACCTACAAGATTCAGCGGCAGAACCTCGACGTGACGCGGCGCGTGTTCAACAACACCACCGAGAAATTCGCCCACGGCTACGCCAGCAATCTCGAGGTGACCAACGCCAGCACCGACATCATCACCGCCCAGAGCAACTACATACAGGCCGTGCTGACGGCCGTGAACGCATACGTGGCACTGGAGCAGCTGCTGGGTCTCTGACCCCTGCAAAAGAACAAAGACAATCGTCTCACCGTTACCAAGAACAAACAAAAGAATAAAGCAATGAATAAAGCATTCCGCATCGCAACCGTCGTCATAGCCCTGAGCAGCCTCGCTGCCTGCGGCGGGAAAGGCGACCAAGAGGCCACCACCACCAAGAAGGAGGCCGAAAAGGTTAAAGTACAGACGCTCGAGAGCGAGCGCATAGCCAAGAGCATTGAGCTCTCCAGCACGCTGGAAGGCTATGAGACCATGAATATTTCACCGTCCATCACGGGTCACATCGAACACATATACGTGGAGGTGGGCAACCGGGTGTCGAAAGGCGCCATGCTGGTGCGCATGGACCAGACCCAGCTCAACAGCACCCGTATCAACCTGGCCAACACCAAGACCGAACTCGACCGAGTCTCAGCCCTGAAGGCCTCGGGGAGCATCAGCCAGCAGGTGTATGACCAGACCAAGGCCGGATATGACGTGCTGGTGGAGACCGAGCGTTTCCAGAACGAGAACACATTTGTACGCGCCCAATTTCCCGGAGTCATCAGCGCCAAGAACTTTGAGGACGGCGAAATGTACACCGGCTCCCCCATCCTCACCCTCACCCAAATCAACCGTCTCAAAGCCATCATCAACATACCCGAGAGCTATTTTCCCCTCGTCCGCCAAGGCATGAAGGTGGAGGTACGGAGCGACATCTACCCCGAGAGAGTGTTCCCCGCCACCATCGAGATAGTCTATCCCACCATCGACCCCGCCACCCACACCTTTCAGGCCAAGCTCAACATACCCAACAGCGGCGAGAAAATCCGCCCGGGTATGTACATAAAGACCACCCTCGCCCTCGGAGAGATGGACGCCATCATCGCCCCCTATCAGAGCGTGCTGAAACTCACGGGGAGCAACGACCGCTACGTCTTCACCAACCACAACGGCACCGCCCACCGCGTGGCCGTCCTCCTCGGACAGCGCTTCGACGACCGCATAGAGATTATCCCCGTGAAAGCCGGCGACCTGAAAGAAGGCGACGAGCTGGTGGTGACCGGCCAGGCCCGCCTCGTGGACGGATGCAAACTTGAAATAATTAAGAATTGATAATTAAGAATCAAGAATTATTGATGGCAACAGGTAGGGAGTTTTTTCTCGGCAAGTGCATGAACTTTTCAGTACGAGTGGTTCGGCTGCGCCAATACCTCGTTGACGAAAAGCGAGAATACGACATCTCCAAACAGCTTCTCCGCAGCGGCACAAGCATTGGAGCCAACATGAACGAGGCTCAAAGTTCCATAAGCGACAAGGATTTCATATCAAAAGCCTTCATCGCTCTCAAAGAGTGTCGAGAGTCGCTCTACTGGATAGAACTGCTCTACCGAACAGACTACCTCGAACAAAATGAATATGAATCGCTCTACTCGGACTGCGAAGAAATACTCAAACTGCTCACCACCGTCATCAAGACGAAGAAGGCCAATATGCTGCCGACAAATTCTTAATTCTTAAATCTTAAACATTAAATAACAAAGAAATGGCTATATACAAGACTGCTATTAACAAGCCCATCACTACGGGTTTGGTCTTTGTGGCCGTCATCGTGCTGGGACTTTTCTCGCTCACGCGTCTTCCCATTGACCAGCTGCCCGAAATGGACCCGCCCTACATCACGGTGATGACCACCTACGCCGGCGCCAATGCCAGCGAAATTGAGACCAACGTCACGAAGATAATCGAGAACGCCCTCAACTCAGTCGATGGCCTCAAAAACCTCACCTCCACCTCCAAGGACAACCTGTCAGTTGTGGTGATGGAATTTGAATGGGGAATGAACCTCGATGAGTCGCTCAACGACATACGAAGCTACGTTGACCTAGTATATGACAACCTGCCCGACGGTGTGTCGCGTCCCATGATTCTGAAACTCAACAGCAACTCGCGTCCCATCATAATGTACGGCTTCACAGCCAAGGAGAGCTACCCCGGGCTGGACCGCATCATTGAGGAAAACGTCACCAACGTGCTGAACCGGGTAGATGGCATCGGCAACATTTCCGTCAGCGGCGCTCCCGAGCGCTACATCTACATCGACCTCGACCCCGAGCAGCTGGACGCCTACCACCTGAGCGTGGAAGCAGTGGGCAGCGCCATCAGCAGCAACAACCTCGACCTGGCCTCCGGCACCGTGAAAATGGGCAAAGAGCAGTACCAAATGCGCGTGAAAGGCGAGTATGTCGAGAGTTCGGAAATCAACGACATCGTGGTGGCCACCATCGGCGGGAAGCAAATCTTCGTCCGTGACCTCGCCACCGTGCGAGACACCATCAAAGACCTCACCCTCGACGAGAAGGTGAACGGAATGGACGGCGCACGCCTGATGATTTCAAAGCAGACCGGCGCCAACACCGTGGCCATAGCCAAGGAGGTGAGGAAGAAAATGGAAGAGATAAAAAAGACACTGCCTCCCGACATCACGGTCACCCTTATTTCCGACGGCTCGGAGGAAATCGTCAACGCCGTGAACGGCTTGGCCGAGAGCATCTTCTACGCGCTGCTGTTCGTCGTGCTGGTGGTGTTCATCTTCCTCGGCAACTGGCGCAGCACCATCATCATATCGCTCACCATCCCCATCTCGCTCATCACCTCGTTCATCTACCTGCTGGTTGCCGACAGCTCGCTCAACATCATTTCCCTGGCCTCACTCACCGTTGCCATCGGCATGGTGGTGGATGACGCCATCGTGGTGTTGGAGAACATATCCAAGCACATTTCCCGAGGCGAGAACCCCCGCGAAGCGGCCATCTGTGCCACCAACGAAGTGTGGATTTCGGTTATCGCCACCACGCTGGTTATCGTGGCCGTGTTCGTGCCGCTGACCATGCTCCCCGGCATGGCCGGAATCATGTTCAAGGAACTGGGATGGATTGTCACCATAGTGGTGTGCGTGTCCACCTGCACGGCCATTTCGCTCATTCCCATGCTCTCCAGCAAAATGCTCAAAGAGAAGCCCTTCTTCCTGACCAAGATAGAGGAAGAGGCGTACAATCGCAAGCAGCAGGCCCGCAAGTACTCGTTTGACAACACCTTCGGCAAGTGGTTTGACAAGGTGGAATCCAAGTATGCGAAGCTGCTGCGCTGGTGTTTGGACCACAAGCGCGTGACCTTGAGTGTCGCACTGGTGTTTTTCCTGCTCACGATGATACCCTTCGCCCTCGGCAAAGTGGGTATGGACTTCATGAAAGACCAGGACAACGGCCGCATGAGCATCACCGCCGAACTGCAACGCGGCACCCGAATAGAAGAGACCCTCAAGACCGCCCGCCAGATCGAACGCGACCTCCAAGAGATGTTCGGCGACGACGTGATTGTTATCTCCACTTCGGCCGGCTCGAATGACGATGCCAACATAGCCGCACTGTTCAACAGTACGACCAACAACAAAATCAGCATGAACGTGCGCTGCACTAAGAAGTATGACCGCCAGCAGACCATCTTCGAGATGGAGGAGCAGGTGCGCAAAAGGCTGGCCGAGTACCCCGAAATCATCAACTACCGCGTGACCGAAGGGGGCATGGGGATGGGGAGCAGCAACAGCCTCAGCGTGGAGGTGTATGGTTACAACTTTGACGAGACCAACGAGTTCTCGCAGCAGTTGAAGCGCCGCATACAGGACAATGTGGCAGGGGCCCGCGATATTCATATCTCGCGCGACGAAGACCGCGCCGAGTTGAAGATAGTCTTCGACAAGCAAAAGCTGGCCCTGCACGGCCTCAGCGGTTCGGCGGTGGCCGCCAGCGTCCGCTACCGCGTCAACGGCATGACCTGCGGCTTCCTGAAAGAAGACGGCGAAGAGTATGACATTGTGTGCCGCCTGAAAGAAGAGTCGCGCAACAGCATCACCGACATAGAGGAGCTCTCGCTCACCACCGCATCCGGCAAGTCCATCAAGCTGAAAGAGCTGGCCTCCATAGAGGAATACTGGTGCCCGCCGACCATCGAGCGCAAGAACCGCCAACGCTATCTGACCATGAGCGTGACCCCCTACAAAGCCTCCTTAGCCGAGGTGGCGGAGGGCGTGCAGAAAGAACTCGACGATATGCACATACCGCAGGGCATACACGTGGCCCTCGCCGGCAGCTATGAGGACCAGCAGAAGACCTTCGGCGATATGTTCACGCTGGCGCTGCTCATCCTCATGCTTGTCTATATCGTCATGGCCTCGCAGTTTGAGTCGTTCTCCAACCCGTTCATCATCATGATGGCCATCCCCTTCGCCCTGTCGGGAATGTCGCTTGCGCTCACCATCACGGGTCAGAGCCTCGACATGGTGGGTTCGCTCGGCATCATCCTGCTCATCGGCATTGTGGTGAAGAACGGCATTGTGCTTGTCGATTACATCAACCTCATGCGCGAGCGGGGCTACGAACTGAAGGAGGCGATAGCCCTCTCGGGACAGAGCCGTCTGCGGCCCGTGATGATGACGGCCCTCACCACCGTCCTCGGCATGATTCCCATGGCCACCAGCAAGAGCGAGGGTTCGGAACTGTGGACCACCATGGGCATAGTGGTCATCGGCGGCCTGCTGGTGTCCACCTTGGTCACCCTCATAGTCGTGCCCGTGCTGTACGGAGTATTTGAGCGCAAGGGCGACGCCGAGAAGAAGGCGAAACTGCGCCGCAAGTTCGTCTTCATGAACATCAACCTCAACGAGAAATAACCCCCACCTGAAAAACAGAGAATCATGAAAAGTGTAATGATAGTCTTCAACCAGGCCAACACCGAGCGAGTGGAGTATATGCTTGACGCACTCGAAATCAGGGGCTTCACCTTTTGGGAGAACGTCCAAGGGCGGGGCCACCTCAGCGGCGACCCGCACCGCGGCACCCACACTTGGCCCGAAATGAACAACGCCGTCATGGTGGTCATCGACGACGAGAAAGTGGAGCCGCTCCTCACCGCCGTCCGCCAACTTGACAAACGCAACGAAGAAGTGGGCGTCCGCGCCTTC
>DCJB01000047.1 GCA_002317325.1 Bacteroidales bacterium UBA1711 | reverse complement strand
ACGCGGCGGGGTGCGACTCGCTGACGCGGCTGGATTTGACTGTTCGCTACAGCACCGACCGCCACGACACTGTGGTGGCCTGTGACGAATATGTATGGGTAGATAGCGTGCGATATACAGCTGACAACAACACCGCCACCTTCCATGTGCAGTCGGGGAACACGGTGGGCTGCGACTCTGTGGCACACCTCCACCTGACAGTCAACTACAACACCAATAGCGGCAGCCGCCTCACGGCTTGCGACCAATACACTTGGTACAACCACGGAGCCGTACTGGTATTCGACACATCTGGCACCTACTACAACAACTACCTCACTGACGAGAACTGTCCCAGCACCGACACGCTCTTCCTGACTGTCAAATATAATAGCAACACCGCATTTGACACCAACGTCTGCGACCGCTTTGTATGGGTGAACCACGACAGCGTCCACACCTACACCCTGCCCGGCACCTACTACAACAGTTATGTAAACACTGTGGGCTGCCCCAGCACCGACACACTGCGGCTCACGCTGCGGCACAACAGCGACACGGCATTCGACGCTGTTGCTTGCGACACCTTCCAGTGGATAAACCACGGTTTGGACACCACGCTGACCGAGAGCGGCGAGTATCGCAACAGCTACCTCAACGCCGAACTCTGCCCCAGCACCGACACACTGAGGCTGACCATCAACCGCAATACCGACTCCGTATTCTATGTGGAAGCGTGCGACAAGTATGTCTGGAACAGAGACACCGTGACATACACATCCGACACCATCGTGCGGCACATCAGAATAAACGAAGTCCTCTGTCCCACGGTTGACAGCCTTTTCCTCACCGTCTATCACAACACCAACACACCCTACACTGATACCGCCTGCAACCGTTACACCTGGAGCAGGAACGACATCACATACAGCTTCAGCGGAACCTATACGACAGACATCTACTACAACTCAGACTCTGTCTGCGCCAACCGAGACACCCTGCACCTCACCATCTATCACAGTACCAACACGGGCTACAGACAACAAGCCTGTGACACCTTCCGCTGGGTGAACCATGATGTTGACACCGTCCTCTACGAGAGCGGCACCTACTACAGCCACTACATGAACAGCGACAGCGTGTGCCACAATACCGATTCGCTAATATTGAGAATCAACTATAACACCGATTCGACATACTATGCCGACACCTGCAATGTCTATGTGTGGAACAACCATGACAGCACCTTCACCTTCACTCAGAGCGGCACCTACGTCAATCCCTACATGACCCCGGCTGGCTGTCCGAGTGTTGACACACTGCTCTTGGTTGTGCGCCATAGCAGCGACACCCTCTACTACGATACCGCTTGCGACGAATACTACTGGTATCGAACCGACACCGTATTCCACTACACTGCTTCTGGAGAATACACTCACCAGTACACCAGTCCCCAAGGTTGTCCCTCGACTGACACGCTTCGTCTGACCATTTACCACAACAGCAGCAGCATACTTGACACCGCGGTGTGCGAATCCTACACGTGGCCGAGGAACGGGGTGACTTACGACTCCACGGGACACTACGGAGCCAATTATCTCACGCCGCAGGGCTGCCCGAGCGTTGACAGCCTCTTCCTGCGTATCGACCAGCGCCAAGACTCGCTCTGGGTGGATACGGCTTGCGACGTCTATATGTGGCCGAGGAACCGTATGTTCTACAGCGACTCCGGCTATCACGAGTACACCTACGGTCCCTATCTTGTTCCGGGCAACTCATGCTTCCACACCGACACGCTGCACCTGACCCTATATACCTCCGACCATGGCGGGAACGAAGCAGCCACGGGTTGCGACACCTTCTACTGGCACGGCACGGCATACGTCAACAGCGGCAACTTCTCTTTCGATACCACCACCGTTCATGGGTGCGACTCCACCGTGGTACTCCACCTGACCATGCACTACAAGAGCGACACCACATACATTGTCCCCCACGCTTGCGACTTCTATCTGTGGGAGCGTGGCGACAGCATTTCGTTCTATTACGACAGCACCGGCTCCTACGCCCACAAATACTTCAACAGGTGGGGCTGCCTGAGTACCGACACTTTGGAATTGAACGTCTTCTACAACAGCGACACCACTTACATAGACACAGCGTGCGACCTGTATGTGTGGCGGCCGATTTACGACGTGGATGGCTGGACCAACACTTATACGGCAAGCGGTCAAGACACCCACAGGTACGTGAACATCGTAGGCTGCCCCAGTATCGACACCCTCAACCTCACACTATACGATAGTCCGAGGGCTGACGACAACCGCATAGTCTGCGACTCGTTAGTGTGGCGCGATGGCGTGACGTATTACGAAGACAACGATACGGCCACATTCTCCACCCATTCCTCAGAGTGGTGTGACAGCATCATCACCCTCAAGCTGAAGGTCAACTACAGCATCCATTACGACTCGGTGGATTATTTCTGCGACAGCACTACATTCATCTTCCACGACAGCGTCATCTATACGCCCGGCATCTACCACTATGGCGGAAAGACCACTGCCGGCTGCGACAGCCTGATAGACCTTGTTCTCCACCAGCTGCCGAGGCCTGTGATAACGCTTGATGTCAGCCATTCCTGCGAGACCTTTGAGTACACCATCCGCCCGGCATTTGACAGCGTGCCGCTCGGTTTGGGCTACGAGTATCTATGGGATTCCCGGCCTCAAGACCTCACGCTCTATGGTCAGGAGACCGACAGCGTTGTCATCGTCCACCCCGTCGTCAACACGGTCTATTCACTCACGACCGGCTACACAGTGCTACCCACCTGCTTGAACATGGTCAACTCCGATACTCTCGTGCCTATTGTTCAGCCCCACAGTGTAATCAAGACCACGCCGCCTTTTGTTGAGACCCCGAAAATCAAGTTCCGTGCCATAGACAAGGGTTACGACTACGAGGACCGCTACTGGTACTTCAACGGTGTCGCATACGGAAGCAACGAATATGTCGATTATACCGAACTTGCCAGTAATCGCGACTATGTAGAAGTGAAGCTTGTCAACACCACCACCACCTGTGCCGACAGTGCCATCGTGCTGGTTCCGATACACAACTTCACGCTCTACATTCCCAACATCTTCACTCCCACCGAGGCCATCAACACCGAGTTCAAGGTAATCGGCAAGTCTGTTGACCAATTTGAGATGTGGATATACACCCGCGAGGGACTGCTGGTCTTCCACAGCACCAACATCCACGAAGGCTGGGATGGACGCTACGATGGGAAACTATGCAGCCAGGCCGCCTACGTCTATCAGGTGCGCTACACCAACAAAGAAACCCCTGATGCGTGGCATACCACCACTGGCACCGTTACTTTGGTGCGATAACTATCAGATATGAGAGGAAAGCTCATCTTATTCCCGGTCTCTATCGGTGCAGAAATAGAGGCAAGTCTCCCCGCCTACAATCAGGCATGGCTGAACCGATGCCATATCTTCATCGTTGAGGAGGTGAGAACGGCTCGCCGGAACCTCATCAAGATGGGGTATCAGCACCCCATGGATGAGGTCACCTTCCTCGAACTCAACGAGCATACCCGCGAGGAGGAGATAGCCGACTATCTCGACCCTATTGAGCGGGGAGAGCATATCGGACTGATGAGCGAGGCCGGGCTGCCCTGCATAGCCGACCCCGGGAGCCTCATCACCAGAAAAGCCCAGCTACTCGGGATTGAAATGGTGCCTTTGGTCGGACCGTCAAGTCTCTTGCTGGCGCTGATGGGTTCGGGTTTCAATGGTCAGAATTTTGCCTTTGCGGGCTATCTCCCCATAGATGCGGCAGAACGGCAGAGCCGGCTGCGCACCATGGAGCAGCGGATATACAAGGAATCGCAGACGCAGATAATCATCGAAGCCCCTTACCGTAACGACAAACTGCTCAAAGAACTCTCCAGTAAGTTGCAGCCCACCACCCTCATCTGCGTCGCCTGTGACATCATGCTGCCCACCCAGTATCTACGAACCCTGCCCGCACGTCAGTGGGGGGTGCTTCTCGATGATGCGGACAAGCCGCTCTCGTTCCACAAACGGCCTGCCATCTTTCTGCTCTACAGATAACAGCAACTACAAAACATACAATACTACAAACAATTAAACACAATTAATTATGAAGAAGTTTGACCCTGCAACAGCCATCCAGCGCAACGATGGCCGCGATGCTAACCGTGGTGTTAACCCCGCTATCTGCGACTCTGCCACATTCACTTTTCCCGAGGCTCATCTGATGACCGAAACTTTCCATGGTGAGACAGAAGGATACTTCCTTTACAGCCGCCACTGGAATCCCTCCAACTTGGCCCTTTGCACCAACCTCGCCGCCATGGAAGGCACCGAGGCTGCATGGGTGACAGGTTCTGGTTTGGCTGCTATCACCTGCGCGCTCATCCACGAGGTGAAAGCCGGAGACCACATCATCAGCTCCATGACCACCTACGGCGGCACCTTCGCCTTCATGGCCAACTATCTCAAGAAGTTCAACGTTGAGACCACCTTCGTCAATATGCAGGACCTCAACGCCGTGAAGAAGGCCTTAGAAGCCCATCCCAACACCAAGGTTGTCTATACCGAGACCATGAACAACCCGTTGCTTCGCATTGCCAACATTCCTGAACTGAGCAAGATGGCTCATGCCCACGGTGCCAAGCTGATTGTTGACAACACGTTCACCCCCATGATTTTCAGCCCCTGCAAACTGGGTGCCGACGTGACGGTCTATTCCATGACCAAATACGTCAACGGAACCAACGACTGCGTGGCTGGCGCCATCTGCGGCAGTGCCGAGTACATCAACAGCCTTATTGACGTGAACAACGGCACCTGTATGCTTCTCGGCCCTGTGCTGGACCCCATGCGCAGCTCCTCCATCAACAAGAACCTCCACACCTTGCACATCCGTATGAAGAAGCACGGCGAAAACGCCATGTATCTTGCCAAGCGCTTCAAAGAGGTGGGATTCAAATACAACTATCCTGGACTGCCCGAGCACTCCGACCACGAGCTGTTCAACAGCATGTGCAACGAGGGCTACGGCTACGGCGGCATGATTAGCATTGACATGGGTACTGCCGAGAAGGCCAGCAGAATCATGGAAATCATGCAGCAGAAGGGTGTGGGCTATCTTGCCGTCTCCCTTGGCTACTTCAAGACCCTCTTCAGCAACAGCGGCAAGAGCACCAGTTCCGAAGTCCCCGAAGACATCCAGAAAGAGATGGGCATGAGCGAAGGCCTTATCCGTTTCAGCATGGGCTTGGACAACGACATCGAAGCCACATTCCAGCTCATCAAAGAGTCCGTGGAAGAGAGCAACAAATAGAATTGTTTCTGTTTCCCCACAATCAGCCTCCGCTGTACGTGCTGCAGGGGGCTTCAAGAGGCGGTTTCGTATCTCGGAGCCGCTTCTTTTTTTCTTGTATGGGCATTTATTTGTGAATATGTGGTTTTTTTTGCGTAACTTTGCAGCCATAAATAGCCAAAGATGAAATTTATTTCTGCCGCAGAGGCTGTGCGTAACATCGTGAGCGGAGACCACTTGCACTGGCCGTGTGTGTCGGGGGCTCCCGAGTTCCTCATAGAGGCGCTGGTCTGCTACGCCCAAGAAGCGGGGCTGCGTGATGTGCATATCACCCACATGTACACCGAAGGCTATGCCGACTATGTAAAGCCGCAGTACAAAGGAATCTTCTCATTAGATTCATTCTTTGTCGGTGCCAATGTGCGGAAAGCCACCAACGAGGGTCTTGCCGACTACATTCCCTGTTCGCTGAGTGAGACCTCGCGCATGATACGCAGTGGCGCGTGCCGTTGCGATGTGGTGCTGCTGATGGTGAGCGCTCCCGACGACAGCGGGAACGTGTCGTTAGGCACCAGCGTGGACTATATGCCCGCTGCCATCGAAAAGGCGCGATTGGTCATCGCCCAAGTAAACAGCCACGTGCCGTTCACCCATGGCGATGCTGTGCTGCACTGCGCCGCCGAAGGCATCCGCTGCCCCAACGGAAGGCAAGTCCCCGTCCTGTGGGTGAGGCATGATGTGCCGCTCAAAGAGGCTGCCCCTATGCCGCTCACTGAATCCGACATTGCCATTGGAAAATATGCCGCCGAGCTCATTCCCGATGGTGCCACCCTGCAGATGGGAATCGGCAATGTGCCCACTGCTGTGCTGGCTCAGTTGGGCGGACATAAGAACTTGGGCGTACACAGTGAGATGTTCACCGATGACGTAATACCTCTGGTTGAAAGCGGAGTCATCAACGGAAGCCGCAAGAAGACCGACCCCGGCAAGATGGTGGCCATGTTCCTGAAAGGCGGACACAAACTCTACAACTTCGTCAACCACAACGAAGGGGTGCTGATGCAGGAGGTTGGCTATACCAATAATCCATTCGTCATTGCGCAGAACCCCAAAGTTGTTGCGCTCAACTCCGCCATCGAGATAGACCTCAGCGGCCAGGTGTGTGCCGATTCCATGGGTACGCGCATATTCTCGGGCAGCGGCGGACAGCTTGACTTCATGATTGGGGCCACATACAGCGAAGGGGGTATGCCCATCATTGCCATGTCCTCCGTCACAGGCAAGGGGGTGAGTAAGATTGTGCCGACGCTCACGCCCGGTGCGGGCGTTGTGACCCCTCGCACCCTCACCCAATGGGTGATTACCGAACAAGGGGCTGTCAACCTATACGGCAAGTCGCTCAAGGAACGTGCCCGACTGCTCATCAGCATAGCCCATCCCTGTCAGCGAGAAGCACTTGAACGTGCCGCCCGCCACTAAGATAGAATAATAACAATCACTAAATACAGAAGAGTTATGACAAAGAAAATCCTCACCCTCGCAGTGGCTCTCATGCTGCTGCTACCCTGCTTTGCGCAGCAGAAGAAGACAACCAACACCCAAAAGCCAAAAACCGAAGCCAAGAAGGCTGCGAAGAAGGCAGACGCAAAGGCTGCCAAATCCAAAGCCGACACCCAAGAGGCCAAGGCCGAGAAAGAAGATTTACTCAAAATCTATGACGAAGAACGCGACCCGATGGAGTTGATGGAGATGGGCTTGGAAGAGGCACGAAACACCGGCCGAACTGCCATCCTCCAATTAGGCGGCAACTGGTGCCCTTGGTGCCTCCGTCTCTCTGCCCTCGTCCATCAAAACGATTCGCTGGCGCCCCTTGTCAACGAACAGTTTGTCTATATCCACATTAATGTGCCCAAAGAGCGCGAGAGACGCAATATTGACCTCCTCAAGCGCTTAGGCAACCCCGGCCGCTTCGGCTATCCTGTGCTGGTCGTCATGAGCGACGAGGGCTACCCCATTCAGACCCAGCGTACCGACATATTTGAGAAGGGCAAGAGCTACGACGTAGCCAAGCTTCAGGAATTTTTCCTCCAGTGGTCACGCAAGGCGAGAGAGAACATAGAGTAGTATGCTCCAGTCAATCACGATGAGAAGTATCTCGATTCTTTCACTCGTGCTGCTGTTGCTTGCCGGCTGCAGCGGACAGGTGCTCAGACCCTCGCCGTTGTGCGTCATGTCGTTCAACATCCGCAACAGCAGTTCGTGGAACAACGATGGCGAGAACGACTGGACCCATCGCCGCCAAGCCGTGGCCGACATGATCCGCCGAGAGCGGCCCGATGCCATTGGAATGCAGGAGGTGCTTCCCGACCAGCTCGCCTACCTTGACAGTGCTTTTGGCAACGGCTACGCCCGCATAGGCGTGGGACGCGACGATGGAAAAGCCGAGGGCGAGAATATGTGTATCTACTATCGCAAAGACCGTCTTCTCTTGATGGAAAAGGCCACCTATTGGCTCAGTGCCACGCCCGAGACACCAAGTCACGGCTGGGATGCCGCTTGTCGCCGTACAGTCACTTTGGGCCACTTCAAGGACACGCAGACGGGGCGAGAGTTCTATTACCTCAACACCCACCTTGACCACATAGGACCCGTTGCGAGGAGGAACTCCGTCTTGATGCTTTGCGACTTGGTCGAAGGGATAGGCGCTCCCGTCATCATCGGAGGCGACATGAACTCCGACCTAACGGACAGCATATTTCTCCCCCTCGCCGACCATGGGCTGCTTCCAGCCCGCGATATGGCAGGTCAAACCGACACCAGTGTCTCCTATAACGCCTTCGGCAAGGGTCACCCCTCGCAGATAGACCACTTCTTCGTGCGAATGGTTTCTGTCCGCAAGTTCCAAACGCTCAACGGAGACTATGGAGTCCCCTATATTTCGGACCACTACCCCGTGCGGATAGATGTCTTTCTGAACGCTGAATCCACCTCGAACCAAAAACAGTCACAAAGCAAACAATGAAAAGAATAGTTACTCTAATTCTCATGCTCTTAGCCGTTGCCGCCACAACGGCGCAAACAGCACCGAACAAGGTGTCCAAGACCTCTATGGCCAACAACCTTGCCACCCTCAGTGTCGATTCGGCCTCCGATGCCGCCGCCATCGCCAAGATGAGGCACAAGATGGACTCCATCCGTCAATACCGCCCCACGGTGGCCGTGGTGTTGGCGGGCGGTGGCGCCAAAGGCGCGGCCCACATTGGCGCGCTGGAGTATTTGGAAGAGTTAGGCATTCCCATCGACATGGTGCTCGGCACCAGCATGGGCGGACTGATGGGCGGCTTGGTATCCATGGGCTATTCGCCCAAGGTGATAGACTCCATCCTTGTCAACACCAACTGGGGGACGATGTTGAGCGACAACATCCCCACCAGCCAAATGCCCTATAAAACCCGCCTCTTCCGCGAGAAATACTGCCTCCGAATCCCCTTCCACTACGAGGACGAGGAGTGGTCACGCCGCTATCAGGAAGACTTCAGGACGAGGATGGCCAACCAGCGCGAATCAGAACACACTGGTTCCGCCGACGGCGGCGAGGAGCTGAAGCACGGCTTCATTGCCAATATGCCCGAAGGCTACCTCTACGGATACAACGTCTATAACATCATCAACAGCCTCACCGTCGGCTACCAGGACTCCATGGACTTCTGCGACTTGCCGATACCCTACTGCTGCGTGGCTACCGACTTGGTGTCGATGAAGGCCAAGTATTGGACTCACGGACGGCTGGTGGAGGCCATGCGCTCCACCATGTCCATACCCCTATACTTCAGCCCGGTGCGAAGCGACGGCATGGTGCTGGTCGATGGCGGCACGCGCAACAACTTCCCCACCGATATGGCGCGCGCCATGGGTGCGGACTATGTGATAGGCGTTGACCTCAGCCAGCCACGCACCTACTCCGAAATCAACGGCGTGGGCGCACTGTTGCAGCAATGCATCGCATTGATGGGCAAAGAGGCTTTCGACAACAACCGCCCCTTGGCCGATGTCTATATCCACCCCGACATGACCGGCATGAATATGCTGAGCTTCGACAGCAAGAGCATAGCGGAGTGCCTGTCCCGAGGCTACAAGTACGCCAAACGAGAGAGTACAGGGCTCATGAAGATTAGAGAGGCACTGGGCGAGAATCCCAAGTCGAACCTCAACAACACTCCCGGCATCAACATAGAAGAGCGGAAAGTGGTCATCGGAGCCATCACCTACGACGGCATAAGCGAAGATGCCGCCCAGTTCTTCGCCTCCCGTTCACACATCACCCCGGGGAAAGCCTACGGGCGGAGCGAGATAGAGGAAGAGCTCTCTTTTATGTTTGGGAGCAGCTATTTCGACCGGCTCTCCTATAGCATCTATGGTGATGCCGAACCCTACACCCTGCAATTCCATTGCCACCGAGGCCAAGTCCACCAATTCGGAGCCGGGCTGCGTGCCGACACCCGGTCCGCCATCTCCGCCGCCCTGACGCTTGGACTGAACAAAAACAAGATTTCCGGCTTCAAAGCCGACTTCTCCTTCATCGTCGGCACCAGCCCGTTGGGACAAATAGACCTCTCTTTCGTCCCGCTCAAAGGTCCCTCATACGTCTTCTCTGCCATGACACGTATCATCAATACGACTACACGCACCGCCACAAGCGAACTGTACAACGCCAGCTCACAGTGTAAGATATGGAGAAATCACTTCAAACTCTATATGCAAGACTCACGCTGGACAAACGGAAAGTTGAATATCGGCCTCGACCTTGACAACTATGCCTACGATAACGAGTTTTTTGTTCCCGAAGACATCTCCATCCCAGGCGTGGAGTTGCAGCCTTCCTATACCATACTCAATAAACACAGCTTAAAGGACTCACCCTTTTCAGCATTCATCGACCTTCTGTACGACAATACCGATGACGGTTTCTTCCCCACCCACGGCATATTGGCCAAGTTGGACTATCGATTTGTCTTCCACTCCGACAGGTACTATGGCTATGAGGGCGGCGATGTGCCATATCATGCAATCAACGCCCACGTGAAGGGCGTCATCCCCATCGGCTGGTTTGCCATCATTCCATCTATCTATTGGAACACTACTCAAGAATACAACTTCGCCAACTGGAAACACCACATCACCGACGTGTCAGCGGCCGACCTCTGTTATGTCGGTGGCATTGTGGAGAATCAATTCTTCCGCAACCAAATACCCTATATCGGGTTTGTTATGCCGAAATATATCGACTACAGCAATATGAACGCAGTAGCCAACATAGACTTCCGCTTCCAAGTGGGACGTAAAGACTACTTAACCCTCGCGGCTGCGGCCTTCAAGAGTTTCACTTCGTTAGTTAACGGGGACTTTGTCTTCGGCTTCAACGGCGGAACGCCGTCAGACTACGCTTTCGCCCTCCAGTGGGGTCATAAGGCAATCTTCGGTCCTATCCGCCTTCAAGTGAACTGGTCTCAGAATGGCTACCCCACGAGATGGGGCTGCATACTGGCTGCGGGATTCGACTTCTAAGGTCCGCCCGACAGGCTACCCCATCAAGTGTTCGCAAAGCGTGTAGCCGCCCAACCCTATCAGGACAAGGCCTGCCACCGCGGTGGCGGCCTTTTCCTTTATGGGCACTTGGCACTTCCCGAGACACACACCCACGACCGACACCGCAAAAGTGACTGCACCTATCACCAACACCGTGAGCAGAATCTGCGGCAGCGTGCTGCTGAGACCGAAGCCAACGCCCACAACGAATGCGTCAATGCTGGTTGCTACTCCCAAAAGGAACATGGTGCCGAGACGAGTGACATCCAACGGACGGCTATCCTCCTCTCCATGGAAAGCGTCCCATATCATCTTCCCGCCCACAGCGGCAAGCAGTCCAAAGGCAATCCAGTGGTCCACGGACGACACCAACGACTTGAACGTACCGCCAAGAAGCGCCCCCAACAGCGGAAACCCGCCTTGACAAATACCGAATACCAACGCCATCAGCAATCCTCTGCCAAAGGTCATCTTGCTCTTGAACGCCGCTGTAGTAGAAACCACCAAGCTGTCAACACACAGCGCCATGGCAAGAAAAAAAGATTCAATCAACGTCATAACAGATGAAGATATAAGAAAGACTAACGTGCCTCAACGGAAGACTTGCGGGGGAACAGAAGCGACAGAGCCACTGACCCCGCCAAAATGCCAAGGATTACAAAGAGCGAAACCCCAGTGCTGATATTGAGAGTGAAGAACTCATGCCCAATCATCTTCACACCAATGAAGCAGAGCAGACAGCCAAGCCCATATTTGAGCAGCCAAAACATATCGGTGACATTGCTCAACAGAAAGAACAGGGAACGGAGTCCCATGATGGCGAAAATGTTGGAAAAGAAGACCACGAAGGGGTCTGTGGTGACCGAGAAGACCGCCGGAATGCTATCGACTGCAAAGATTATATCCGAGAACTCAATCACCAGCAGCACCAAGAAAAGCGGCGTCATGCAGTAGCGACCGTCAGCCTTCACAAAAAAGTTGTGGCCTACGCCCTGAGTACTAACCGGAAATAGACGACCGGCAAGTTTCACAACAGGATGGTTGGCTGTGTCAATCTGCTCGTCTCCCTTGTCCATGAACATCTTTACCCCGCTTACAATCAAGACTACGCCGAAGATGGCAAGCACCCAGGAAAACCGCTCGACCAGCGCGCCCAGCAGAAAGATAAACAAGAACCGCAGCACAATGGCGCCGAGAATGCCCCAAAACAAGACTCGGTGGTAGTACTGCTTCTCGATTCCGAAACTGACAAAAATCATAATCATCACAAAGATGTTGTCAATCGAGAGCGACTCTTCCAAGAAGTAGCCCGCAAGGTATTGCGAGAAAATCTCCTTGCGGTATATTTCGAGTGCAGCCGCATAGTCGGCAGCCGAGGCAACAGCAGCCTCAATGCCCGACCCCTTGACAAAAGCCAGCAAGTCCTCCACGTTCCCAAGCCCATGAACCCACTCAGCCCGGAAACGCAGCAGCAATCCGAACAGCATGGCCAGCGCCACCCATATACCCGTCCACACGGCAGCCTCTTTGATTTTGACAACATGATCTTTCTTGTGGAAGATCCCTAAATCCAAAGCCAGCATAAGGACAATGAAGACCAGAAATGCGACAAAAAAAATGATACGAATTGACATATTCGACTAAATTATTGCTCCAATTTATTCCGATAATGCGAGGGAGATAAAAAAACCTCATAAGCACACTGCGTGTAACTTATGAGTCTCATTGCTTATGGATGTCGCCAAGTCCCTAAAGACCAGTGATTTGTTGAGGACACCCACGACCTTTGCCGCCAATTACTCCCCCATAAAATCGGATTGCAAAGATACGACTTTTTTCTGAAACGGCAAATTCTGCCCGCAGCGGTGTGCGGACATGGGACACGGCCCTCACGGGCGCCACCGGGTGCCGGCTGCGGAGGGGTGCTGGCGGAGGTACTCGTGGGCGACCAGCCCCATGGTGTGGCGGAGATTGAGTTCGGTCAAGTGGTGCGCCCCATCGGTGTCGAGGATATAGTCCACACCTGCCGGTCCTTGGTAGAAAGGGGCGATATGGTCGGACAGCCACAGCTCCAAAGCCTCTCGCTGTCTGCGGGAGAAGCCAGATTGGCGGGCAATCTCGTCGTCGGGCAGCAGCAGGTTGCCCTGATACACGCCGTTGGCGGAGTCGAAGAGCGAGTGGCCGACCAGCCGTGCCCCTGCCGCGTCCAACTGGTACTCCAGCGCGAAAGTCAGCCCCACCCGTCTTCGGGGTTCCACCACCACACACCGCTGCGTCCGCACCACCTTGGCAATCCACAGGCGGTCCTGCTCCGTCAGCCGTCCCGTAGCCCAGCGCAGTCCCCGTCCGGCACCGGACCAAGGAGCCTTCATCACCACCGCGTCGTGGCGGGCAATCATTCGGTCCACTTCCGCCTCCGAGACCGCGGCGCAGCAGTCGGGCTGAAGGGGGAGGACGGTGGAGCGGTGCTGAAGCTGCCGCCAGCGTTCCAGCGCCTCGTCCGTCGGCATGAGGCTTTCCGAGAACCCCTGACTGATTAGCTGCGTCTTTACCACCCGGTTCCACCCCCACGGCACGATGATGTCCCGTGCAGTGCCATTTGCTGCTGCCCGCGCAGCGGGCACTGCTTCGGCGCCGGGATAGATTACCTCCATCAGGTGAGCCTCCTCCTCGGCGAAGCGCAGCGCCGATGCGGGCGGCACGAAATGGGCGTTCCCGTTGGCAAGGCACAGGTCATGTTCGGGATTGAAGATGCAAAGCATACGGAGAAAAAAGAGATAAAGGTTCAACAGACTGGAGCTGTAGTATGATAGGGGCGGCGGTGCCGCTGAAATCCGGCTGCAAAGATACGAAGAAAAACCGAGACAGCCATTCCCGCCAAGTAATGAACTCGGGGAATTGAGGTGTGGCGCATTCAAAAAATGGGGCATAATAATGAGTGCGGGGCAATTATTCCACGGCTGCGGCGGTTCTTTTGGGGCGGGTTGGTTTGGCTGGTTTTGCTGCGCTGTTGGATTTCTTCGGGTAGCGTGGGAAGGGAAAGTGTGCGGAACGGAATTGTTTTCGTATCTTTGCAGTCTGTTTGAAGGCTTATTTTTATCACTTTTTTGAACTAAAACACTCTGATTATGGCATGTTTTCTTGTCCCGATGGCACAGGCCGCCGCCACCCGATTGGTGCGGAAAAGAATTGGAAGAACGAACTGCAACCCGAAAAGTCCTTGGATTGCACACCTTCCCAAACTGGAGCTTATGTTGTGGGGCGGGTCGGTGATGCTGGTTGCGGACCACGTGGCAAACGGTGAAATCTCGCCCGCCTATCCTTTCTTTACTGCTTTGGCCCGCGAGGGGGGCGCGGCGGAGCTGGCCCGGGAAATGCTGACCAACGGGCTGGCTATGTCGGCGGCTGTCACGCTGCTGTATGTGGCGCTGGTCGCCTTGGTGTGGCGGCGCGTGGCTTCGCGCCGCTGAACCCGCCGCCGTCGTCCGCATTAGGCTGCGGGACGGCAGGTGGGAAAGAAGAAGCAGCAGGACGGCCGAGGCCGTCCTGCTGCTTCTGATTGGCGGCGCGAGGGGCGCTGCCAAGGTCTGCCGGAGCGGACCTATTATTTGTTGACCTGGAATTTGGTGCAGCCTGTGGCAAAGTAGTTGCTGATTTGGTTGGCTGCTGCAATGCCGGCGTTGATGTTGGCTTCTTCGGTTTGGGCGCCCATTTTCTTGGGGGTGGCGAAGTAGCGGCCCTCGAAAGCCTTGAACTCGGCATCGGCGTCGGGCATGATGTCGGTGATGTACTTGAGGTCGGTGCGCTCGGTCATCAGCTTGAGCAGTTCGGGTTCGTTGATGACTTCCTTGCGGGCGCTGTTGACGAGGATGCCACCCTTGTGCATCTTGTTGACGAGGGCATAGTTGATGCTCAACTTGGTCTCGGCGGTGGCGGGGATGTGGAGGGAGACGACATCGCAGGTCTCGAAGAGTGCTTCCTGGCTGGCGACGGCGGTGGCCATGCCGGAGGCGTTAATCTGTTCGGCGGTGAGGAAGGCGTCGAAGGCATAGACCTCCATGCCAAAGCCCTTGGCGATGCGTGCGACGTTGCGACCCACGTTGCCGAAGGCGAGGATGCCGAGTTTCTTGCCCATGAGTTCGGAGCCGGACTTGCCGTTGTAGAAGTTGCGGACGCAGAAGACGAGCAGGCCCATGACGAGCTCCGCGACGGCGTTGCTGTTCTGGCCGGGGGTGTTCATGGCGATAATGCCGCGGGCGGTGCAAGCCTCGAGGTCGAGGTTGTCGAAACCGGCACCGGCACGGACGACGATTTTGAGTTTTTTGGCGTGGTCGATGACCTCTTTGGTCACCTTGTCGGAGCGGACGATGAGTGCGTCGGCATCGGCGACGGCGGCGTAGAGGTCGTTGACGTCGGTGTATTTTTCGAGCAGGGTCAGGGTGTGGCCGTTTTTCTCGACTACTTCGCGTATGCCGTCAACAGCAACTTTTGCGAAAGGTTTTTCGGTAGCTACTAAGATGTTCATGGTTCTTGTGATTAGTGAATTGTGAATTGACAAATGAGTGTGAATGGTGAAGAGTGAATTGTGAATTGACAAATCGTGAAATTGTGAATTGTGAATTGACGAATGGGACTGGGAGGGTAGTCACGCGTTTTGCTTGATGTGTTTTCTGAATCCGACAAGCAGTTTCTGAACGGTGGCAATTTCTTCTTCTACCTCCCCACAGTCGCTTATATAGCCGAGGTTCTTGGCTATCAGCACCTGCGTTTCGACTTCGGAGAGAGAGCCAGAGGCCATATCGAGGAAGCGTGATAGCTCTTTGTTCGTCCCTCTTCCGCAGCCTTCTGCGATATTGGACGGCACCGAGACGGCCGCTCTTCTCAACTGAGATGTGAGACCGAATTTTTCGTCAGCTGGGAAAGCCTCGGAAAGAAGATAGATATGCTGAACCAAGTCCATGCTTATCTTCCATACATTCAGGTCTCGGTGGTATATGGCTGCTGGGAATACAGAGAGCGAATAGTGAGGAGAAACTGTATTTTCAATTCACTCTTCACTATTCACTATTCACTCAGAAAAAGTTACTTATTTGCTTTTTCGAAGTCTTGCATGCACTGGACGAGGGCTTCGACGGCGGAGATGGGGCAGGCGTTGTAGAGGCTGGCGCGGAAGCCGCCGACGGAGCGGTGGCCCTTGATGCCGACCATGCCGCGCTCCTTGGCGAAAGCCATGAAGGCGTCCTGCAGGTTCTCGCGGCCTTCGGCCATGACCCAGCAGTGGTTCATGATGGAACGATCCTCCTTGCACTCGACGGTGCCGCGGAACATGGTGTTGCGGTCGATTTCTTCATAGAGCATGGCGGACTTCTTGGTGTTGATCTTGTTCATTTCGGCGACGCCTCCGATGGTTTCCTTCACCCACTTCAAGGTCTCGTGCATGACGAAGATGGGGAGCACGGGAGGAGTGTTGAACATGGAGATGTTCTTGTTTTCGGCGGCGGAGCCGTCGGTGGCATGGGTGCGGTAGTCAACCATGGTGGGCAGGGGGTTCATGTACTTGCGGTCGGTGATTTTGCCGAGGATGTCTCTGCGGACGATGACGAAGGTGACGCCGGCAGGGCCTACGTTCTTCTGTGCACCGCCATAAATCATGCCGTATTTGGTCACGTCAACGGGACGGCTCATGATGTCGGAACTCATGTCGGCGACGAGCATGGTGGGGCAGTTGTCGATGTCGTACTTGATTTCTGTGCCGTAAATGGTGTTGTTGGTGGTGATGTGGAAGTAGTCGGCATCAGCAGGAACATTGGCGAGGAAGTTCTTGGGGATGTAGCTGTAGGTCTTGTCCTCGCTGGAGGCGACGATGACGGTTTCGCCGAAGTTTTTGGCTTCCTTGGCGGCCTTCTTGGCCCAGACACCGGTCTGGAGGTAGGCGGCCTTCTTGTTGAGCAGGTTGGCGGGGACGGTCATGAACTGTGTGCTGGCGCCGCCGCCGAGGAAGAGGATTTCATACTCGGCGGGGATGTTGAGGAGGCTGCGCCAGAGCTGGCGAGTTTCTTCCATGGTGCGCTCCCATCCGGGGGTGCGGTGAGAGATTTCCATCAGGCCGATGCCCGTATTGTCAAAGTCGCGGATGGCGTTGATAGTGGATTCAACGGCCTCTTTCGGCAGGACGCAGGGACCTGCATTGAAATTATAAGCTGTTTTCATTTGGGTTTGTGTTTAAGTTGTTTATATTAGAAAAATTGTTCTTTTGCCTGTTTGAAAGCGATTGCAAAGATACTCTTTTATTTTAATATAGTGACGGTATTGGGGAAATAATTTTTGAGAATTGAGAATTAAGAATTAAGAATTAAGAATTTTCGGGAGGGGCGGAGGGGTGGTGGTAGTGTGTGTGTGGTGGTGGTGGTGGTGGTGGTGGTGGTGGTGACGCATGACACGGCGGGATGAGTGTGGGCAAGGGGAAAGAGGAGGGTTAGGGCGAAAAAGCGGCATTTTTTTCCAATTGTCGGAGGGGGTGTTGGGAGGACAAATTTCCAACAGCCGATTGTGAATAACACAAGAGTTTTTTGAAGACTAAGCACTTATAAAATGACCCCTGTCGAGGAGTTTGTGATATTCAAATCGTTAGATGTAAGTGGTTGTAAAACGGTGTGTTGTGGAAGTTTTCAACAAATACGCCCTTACCGTTCAGCGAGTTGAAATCAATATCAACAAAAGGTGGTTGAAAAGATGGAAAAAATGAGAAGGAAGGTGCGGGGATTGAAAAAAAAGTGTATATTTAGGGGCTTGGAAACGGGGGAGGAGGGCAAATGGGTTTATTTTTCAACTTTTTGAGATGGGGGGGGGCTTGAGGGTGGGTTTGGGGGTGGGTGTACTTTATGAAAAAAAATGAAGATGTGCAAATTTATTTTTCACAAGATGGGTGATAGAAATGTTGGAAATTTGCAACGGAAAAGGTCGGGGAGACCTTTGCCCTAATGAGAACAAAAACAACGAAAATTGACAATACAGCTCATGGAAAAGGATTATGTGAAAGTGTGGGACGAGTGTCTTGCGTTCATAAAAGACAACCTTGCGGGCAAGGAGAACGAGCGGGTGTTCGACACCTGGTTCCGTCCCATAGTGCCCGTGCGGTTGGAGGGCTGCACGCTGACAATCCAGGTGCCGAGCCAGTTTTTTTATGAGTGGTTGGAGCAGAACTATGTGCGGCTGCTGAAAGACGCCATCCGGCTCACGCTCGGCAGCCAGGCCTGCCTCCAATACAGCATAGTGATGGACACGAGCATATCGGACCTGCCCCTGACCACCAAGGTGCCCTCGTCGGGCCACCCCGCGGTGAGCAACCGGCTGACGGATGTGCCCCTCGCCGTCCAGAACCAGCAGCACCAGCTGATGAATCCCTTTGCCATACCGGGCATACAGAAGGTGCGCGTGAACTCGCAGCTGAGTTCGTCGTACACGCTGACCAACTATGTGGAGGGCGAGTGCAACCGGCTGGCCCGCGCGGCGGGCTACGCCGTGGCCGAGAATCCGGGCAAGACATCCTTCAACCCGTTGATGCTCTATGGGGGAGTGGGACTCGGGAAGACCCATTTGGCCAATGCCATAGGCTTGCGAGTGAAAGAGATCCACCCCGAGAAGCTGGTCCTGTTTGTCACCTCGGAGCAGTTTATGCAGCAGTTTGCTGACGCCGGGCGTGACAAGACCACCTCGGACTTCATCCACTTCTATGAGCAGATGGATGTGTTGATAATAGACGACATCCAGTTTTGGGCCAACAAGGCACCCAAGACTCAGGAGGCCTTCTTCCACATATTCAACACCCTCCATCAGGCGGGCAAGCAGCTCATCATCACCAGCGACAAGGCGCCGAGCGAGATGCAGGGGTTAGAGACGCGGCTGATTTCGCGTTTGAAGTGGGGGCTTTCGGCCGAACTGCTGCCGCCCGATGTGGAGACCCGCATGAGGATACTGCGCCAGAAGCTGGCCAACGACGGCATGGAGATGCCCGATGAGGTGATAGAATATATAGCCTACAACATAAACACCAACATACGCGAGCTGGAGGGGGCGCTGATTTCGCTCATGGCGCAGTCGTCGCTCAACCACAAAGACATCACCATAGATTTGGCGCGCGAGATGGTGGATAAGTTTGTGAAGAGCACCAGCCGCGAGGTGACCATCGAGTATATTCAGAAAGTGGTGTGCGACTACTTCAATATTTCGGTGGACAACATCCAGTCGCGCACCCGCAAGCGCGAGATAGTGCAGGCGCGGCAGCTGACCATGTACTTTGCGAAGAAGATGACCAAGTCGTCGTTGGCCATCATCGGGTTGCAGTGCGGCAATAAGGACCACGCCACGGTGCTGCACGCCTGCAAGACCATAGCCAACCTGGCCGAGACCGACCGGCAGCTGCGGGGTTGGATAGACGACTTGGAGAAACGGTTCAAAGAATAGGAGGCGACCGCCATGAAGACAGCGTTCAAGCCCGGCACGCTCATCTACCCCCTGCCGGCCGTGATGGTGAGCTGCGGCGACAGCCCCGAGAACTACAACATACTGACAATAGCCTGGACGGGCACCGTGTGCACCGACCCGCCGATGTGCTACATATCGGTGCGCCGCGAGCGGCACTCCTACGACCTCATCCGCCGGACGGGCGAGTTTGTCATCAACCTGACGACCGAGGCATTGGCGAGGGCCACCGACTGGTGCGGGGTGAACAGCGGGCGCGATCACGACAAATTCAAAGAAATGCGCCTCACCCCGGAGGCGGGGCAGGTGGTGAAGGCGCCGCTGATAGCCGAAAGCCCGCTGAACATCGAGTGCCGTGTGACGGAAATAAAAGAGCTGGGGAGCCACGATATGTTTTTGGCCCGCGTGGTGGCCATTGATGCCGAAGAGGCGCTGATAGACAAAGGGACCGGCGCCTTCCAGCTCAACCACGCCCGCCCGTTGGCCTACTCGCACGGCAAATACTACGGGTTGGGCGAGAAGATAGGCGGATTCGGCTTTTCGGTGAAGAAGAAATGACACCGGCAGGAAGGGCGTTCGCACGGACGGCCCTTCTGCCATTATAAACACAATATCAACGAGACAAATGAACATAGTATGCGTCGAACCGCTCGGCATGAGTGCGGAGCGTTTTGAAATGCTGAGAAGGGAGTTTTCGGCCAAGGGACACACCTTCAGCTACTACATGGACCGCAACGAGGCTCCGAAAGCGCTGGCAGAGCGGATGGGCGAAGCCGAAGCGGCCGTGATTTCCAACATCAAACTGCCCGCCGAGGTGCTGCGCCAGTGCCCTAAGTTGAAGTACCTGTCGGTGGCGTTCACGGGGCTTGACCATATAGACCTCGCCTATTGCGAAGCCCACGGCATAGCGGTGCAGAATGCGGCGGGCTACAGCACCACGGCGGTGAGCGAGCTGGCCGTGGGGCTGATGATTGACGTGCTGCGGCGCGTCACCGCCCTCGATTCCGACCTGCGGCGGGGCGGGGACCGGGGCGCCTTTCTCGGGCGGGAGCTGCGGGGGAAGACCGTAGGCGTGGTGGGCACCGGCGCCATAGGCATCGCGGTCATCCGTCTGCTGAAGGCCTTCGGCTGCCGCGTGGCGGCCTACAGCCGGAGCCGCCGCGAAGAGGTCGAGGCCCTATGCGCCACCTATACCGACCTTGACAGCCTGATGAGGGAGAGCGACATAGTGACGCTGCACGTGCCGCTGAACAGCGAGACGAAGCACCTGATAGACCGCCGCCGGATAGGGCTGATGAAGCCGTCGGCCATACTCATCAACACCGCGCGCGGGGGCGTGGTTGACAGCGAGGCACTGGCAGAGGCACTGCGTGAGCGTCGGATTGCGGGCGCGGGCATAGACGTGTATGAGCAGGAGCCGCCGCTGCCGGCGGAGCACCCGCTCCTCGGCGCGCCGAACTGCGTGTGCGCCCCGCACGTGGGCTACGCCACCCGCGAGGCCTTCGACATCAGGGCCGACATAGTATTCGACCACGTGAGGCAGTACATAGAAAACCACTAACCCAACAACAACTCAAACCACACTTTACCCTAATGCGACGCATAATCATCATGGTGGCCCTGCTGCTGGCCACGGCGGCCACGGCAGCGCCCATAGACATGGGCAGGGCCCGGACGGCGGGCGCCCATTTCCTGCGCAGCCAGGGCCTCATCAAGGGCGGCGACACCCTTGCGACGGCTGAGACCATAGTACGCACTGTATGCGGCGAGACAGTCGCCTGCCTCTACATCTTCAATTACGGCGGCTGCGGATTCGTGATAGTGGGCGCCGACGACCGCTGCACCCCCATCCTCGGCTATTCGCAGAACGGGGCCTTCAGTCGTGCGGCGGCTCCCGAGAACATGAAAGACTGGCTGAACTGCTGCGCCGAGAGCATAGCCGCGGGCATTGCGGCCGGAGCTCCCGCCAACAGCGAGACCGCCAAAGCCTGGCAGGCGCTCGGCGACGGCAGCTGGCGGCCTGCCCCGCAGCCGAAAGGTCGCGGATACCTGCTCACCTCGACCTGGGGGCAGTACGGCGGTTTCAACAACTACTGTCCCGTGATGGGGGGCGAGCACGTGGTGGTGGGCTGCGTGGCCACTGCGATGGCCCAAATCATCCGCTATCACCGCTATCCGAAACACGGCTTCGGGCAGTCGTCGTACAACCACTCGGTGTATGGGGTGCAGGCGGTGGATTTCGACACGGTGGAGTACAACTACAACCAGCTGCCCGACGACATATCCAGCCACTCGCCGGCAGCGGTGCAGCACATGGCTTCGATGCTCTGCTGGCACTGCGGCATCACGGTGCAGATGGACTATCAGAATCCCGGCTACACCAGCGGGAGCGGCGCGCTGAGCAACCGCGTGCCCGGCGCCTTGAAGCACTTCGGATATGCGACGGCGCGGTACATCAACCGCACCGGGGACGACGAGTGGAAGCAGATGATAAAGGGCGAGATAGACTCGCTGCGGCCCATCTACTACTCAGGGGCGAGCGAGGCGGGCGGACACGCCTTTGTGCTGGACGGATATAACAACAACGACCAGTTCCACTTCAACTGGGGATGGAACGGCTATGCCGACGGTTTCTACACCCTCACCACCATGCAGGGGTTCACGCAAAGCCAGGCGATGGTGACGCATATAGCCCCTTCGGGCTGGGAGGGCAATATGGCGCGCTTCTACCTTTCGCCCGACGGGCGGGGCGACGGCACCTCGTGGACCGAGGCCCGCAGCGACTTGGGCAGCGCTATAGTGCTCAGCCAGATCAACGGCAAGGCCCTGTGGATGAAAGAGGGGGTGTATTGCGGCGACACCACGGCGACGTATGCCTTCAGAATCACCCAGCCCGTGTCGATAGTGGGCGGGTTTGCCGGCACCGAGGCTTCAGCCGCGGAGCGGGACGCGGCAGCCCATCCGACCATACTTGACGGCGGCGGCCGCCGGGGCGTGATTTCGTGCAGTTTCAACTCCTCGTACAACAAGCGGTTGAACATAACCGATCTGACGATAAGGAACGGGTACAGCGAGAAGGGGACTTGCGCCGAATTTAAGGGGGGCGGCGTTTTCCTGAACGGGCTGACGGTCGTGCAGAACGTCAGCGACAGCGGCAACGCGGTCCACCTGCAGAACTGCCTCTGCCGCTACACCCGCATAGCGGGAAACCGCGGGGCCGCCGTGGTGCTGAACGAGGGCGCCAACCTGCGGCAGAGCATCATCAGCCAGAACTGCGGCATCGCGATGCGGCTGGCGAGCGACGGCCGCGCGGTGGGCTGCGACATAGTGGCCAATCGGGGGTTAGGGGCAGTGTATGAGAACTCGCGCAGCAGCCTTGTGGGCTGCATTGTGTGGGACAACGACACCAACCTGGTGCTGAGAGCCACCCCCGCCGACACGAGCATCCGCAGCAACGCCATAGGGGGCGGCAGCATATATGCCGACACGCTGAACACCCGTTTGGACGACGGGAACGACGACCCGGACGGTCCCCGGTTCATCCGTCCCGGAAGCCGTGGGTGCGAGGGCTATGGCGAAGAGACAGACTGGCAGCTGCAGCGCGGGTCGGTGTGCATCAACCGCGGGGAGAAGCCGCGTGACGCTTCGGCGGACGGCGACTTGGACCATAATTTGCGTGTGCGTCAAGGACGTGCGGACGCAGGGTGCTATGAGAGCAACTATCTCGGCATAGGCGAGCCGGGCAGCCCTGAGGCGAGGGTGTATCCCAACCCCGCCGAGCACATGGTGACGGTGGAGGGAGTGTCGGCCGGCGCTTGGGCAATGCTGTATGACTTGAACGGTCGCGAGATGGTCCGAGTCAGGGCTTCGGCCGACGGAGTGGCCAGAATGTGCGTAGAATCGCTGCCGCGCGGCGTGTATATGGTGCGGGCGGACGGCGCTGCGGCCAAGGTGGTGGTGCGGTAGTGCTGCCCGCGCGGTACAGAACCAATAGAGAGAGGGCTTCCCTGCCGATTGGCGGGGAAGCCCTTTTGATTGCAGAAGAAGGGGGGAGCTACTTGACCGGGTGGTCGGCGTGGAACTTCTCGAGGCGTTCTTTGAGGGCGGGGAACTGCTCGCGTAGCACCAGGGCCACGCAGGCGCGGATGCCTTGGCGGTGGCTGCCGGTGATGTCGAGCGAGATGGCGCTGATGCCGTAGCGGATGAGTTCGTTGAGCAAGTCAACTCCGCCGATGCCGGGGTAGCAGAAGGTGAAGTAGAAGCCGTCGCCCACGTCTTCGCCCATGTCCTTGTCATAGACGATATAGAAGCCGTTGTCGGTGAACATCTTCTTCATGATTTTGGCTTTCTCGCCGTACTCTTTGATGTCGGCCACGAAGTTGAAGGAGCCGTCGTTGGCGCCTTTGAGCATGGCTGCCATGGCGTACTGGACCGAGTGGGCGGTGCCGGAGCTGAGGCAGTAGAGTGTGCCGAAGATGAGGGCGCGGCCGAGCTGGGTCTGGCTGTAGAAGCGCGCCAGGTCGGGACACTCGCGGTTGAAGAGTTTGGGGCTGCAGACCATCATGGCGATGCGCTCGCCGGCGTAGCTGAACGACTTGGAGCCGGAAATCATGAGGACGTAGTTGTCGGTGTATTTGGCCACGGTGGGCTGGAAGGGGGCCTGGCCGGGGACGCTGTAGTCCTGTCGGAAGTCCATGAGGAAGTAGGCGTCGTCTTCGAGGACCACAACGCCGTATTTGTTGGCCATTTCGCCGATGATGCGGAGTTCGTAGTCGGTGAAGCAGAACCAGGCAGGGTTGTTGGGGCTGGAGTAGATGAGGCAGGCCACGTCGCCGTCGCGGAGTTCCTCTTCGAGTTTTTCGCGGAGTTTGTCGCCGCGGAACTCATAGACATCGAAAGTCTTCATGGGGATGCCGAGGACGCGGCACTGCTGTTTTTGGACGGGGAAGCCCGGGTCGATGAAGAGCACTTTGGTTTTCTTGGCATCGTAGCGGGTGAGGGTGAGGAAGCTGGCGAAGCCGGCCTGCATAGAGCCCACGGTGGGGACGCAGCAGTCGGGGGTGACGTCCACGTCGAGGAAGTTTTTGACGAAGCGGGCGGCTTCCTGCTTGAAGTCGGCGGTGCCGTAGATTTCGGGGTAGATGGAGGCCACGCCGCTCTTCAGCGCCTCGATTTGGGCGTTGACGCCCACCTGGGGTGCGGGGAGGCCGGGGATGCCCATCTCCATTTTCACGAAGCGGACGCCCGTTTCCTTCTCCACATCCTGAATCATCTTGCGCATCTCGCGGATGGAGGCTTTTCCGGGGTTGGAAATCTTGTTGTCGGCCGCAATGCGGTCGATTGTCTCTTTCTGTATGGGAATCTGTGTCATGTTGAAAGGTATTATTGTTGACAATAGCAAAGCATTCTACTGCATTGCGAAGTTCTTTAGCTTGGGGGCGTTGATGGGACTCACCTGTTTGACGATGTCATAGACGGCCTTTTGTTCCTCGGTCGGGGCCGGGGTGAAGATGCTGACAATCTCCGAAATCTTGACATCGAAGAACTGCTGGACGGCCAGTGTGTTGGCGCGGGCCTTGTGGACGTTCTGCACCTCGCGCAGCGCGGAGATAATGTTCTGGCGGGCCTGGGGCTGGTCTTTGGTCATCATGTCGAGGCCCATGCGGTGATAGAGGTAGTAGGCCTGGTGGATGGAGGCGTAGGCGGAGTTGGTGTGGTTTTCGTAGAACCAGTAGCGGGCCTTTTGGTTGTCGGTTGACTTCCAGCCCTTGAATCCGGAGTTTTCGGCCGTTTGGCAGATGGTGTGGGCCACCTCGAAGAAGGGTTCGCCGCCGTTGGGTGCGAAGCTGTCGAAATAGATGCCCAGCATGATGTAGAGGTAGTAGGAGATGGCCGAGGAGAGGTTGCCGTAGAAGGTGTTGGGGTCGTAGTCGAGCGGCTGGCTTTCGTTGAAGGAGAAGGTGAAGTCGGCCGACT
The DNA here is from genome assembly GCA_002317325.1 of Bacteroidales bacterium UBA1711. GTDB lineage: Bacteria > Bacteroidota > Bacteroidia > Bacteroidales > P3 > Colimorpha. The sequence goes on along the minus strand of DCJB01000047.1, from coordinate 440 downwards.
CCATGTAGTTGAACAGTCCGGTGGTGTAGGTGGAGTTGAAAACAGGTCGGCGCAGCTGGACCGAAATCTGCCCTTTGAAGTCGGAGAGCGAGGACCTTTCGACGAGGATGAGGCTGAAGGTGCAGTCGAGGAGTTCGTTCTGCTCCATTTCGAGGGCCGTCCATTTGCGGGCGTTGATGAAGTCCTCGACGGCCTGTTTCATGCTCTCGAATATCTTGGTGTCGGAGGTGGCGTAGGCCTGGGTGGTGGACATCAACTTTTGGTAGTTCACCGAGACAGCACAGCGGAACTCTTGGGCGCAGACTGAGCCCAAGAGCGTGGCATACAATAGTATGGCGACAAACCGCTTGTTCATATCTCCGTGCAAATATACACAAAAAAAACGAATAAACCGTTTTGGGAATTAAGAATTAAGATCACTAGTGTTTCCTAATAGATGT
>DCJB01000052.1 GCA_002317325.1 Bacteroidales bacterium UBA1711 | reverse complement strand
TGAAGATTTTCACCCGAATTTCTTCAACGAATTGAAGATTTTCACCCAAATTTCTTCAACGAATGAAGAATTTAGCGTATATTTGCACTGCGAAACAGCGACTGCAAGATGATAAAAAGGACTATAGAAAAACAAGTAATTCAATGTATTAAACCTCAAAGAGTAGTTCTCATTTATGGCGCTCGCAGGGTGGGAAAGACCGTTATGCAAGATTCTATCAGAGAGAAATACCCTGGACGTGTAACTGTTCTCAATGGGGAATCCGATTATACGAAGCAACTTTTTGCACTGCGTACTGAGAGCAACTACCGGCAGATATTGTCCGATACCGACTTGCTGATTATTGATGAAGCACAGGCGGTGCCTGAGATTGGCAATATTCTCAAGTTCACTGTCGATAATGTAGCCCATGTGGCAGTCCTTGCCACAGGTTCGTCTTCTTTCGATCTTCAGAACCAAGTGGGGGAGCCGTTGGTTGGCCGTTCCACAACTTTCCGGCTCTACCCTATGTCGTTTAAAGAACTGTCGTCATCTGAGAGCCGAATCAAACTGATGATGCGCAAAGAAGAGTACCTAATCTATGGCAGTTACCCAGAATTGCTGCATATTGATACTTTTGCACAAAAGGAACGGTATCTGACGGAATTGAGCAATGCCTATCTGACAAAAGACATCTTATCCATTGAGGGCATCAAAAATTCCAACAAGATGATGTCTCTGCTGAAGTTGGTTGCATTTCAGATGGGCTCGGAAGTGTCCTACGACGAAATAGGGCAACAACTTGGTCTGAGCCGCAACTCTGTGGAGAAATACCTCGACTTGCTCACAAAGACTTTTGTGCTATTTCGGCTGCCAGCCTATTCTCGCAATGCGCGCAACGAAGTGAGCAAAGCCGGCAAATGGTACTTCTACGACAATGGGATTCGAAATGCCATCCTTGGCGATTTCCGGCCGCTGGGCGTGCGAAACGATGTCGGCGCGCTATGGGAAGCATACCTGATCGGTGAGCGAATCAAAAGAAACGAGAACGCCGGCCGTAGAGCAAATTACTATTTTTGGCGCAACTACTCCAACTCGGAGATAGATTTTTTGGAGGAATACCAAGGGGTGCTGTCTGCGTTTGAAATCAAGTGGGGCTCCAAGCAGCCAGCAGTTCCGCCATCTTTCGCCAAGGCTTACCCCAAAGCAACCTATCAGGTCGTCAACCAAGAAAACTACTTGAACTTCATCATCTGATAATCAGTTTTCTATACAGCACAGATACATAATTCTGCCTCAGAAAGGGCTTAGCAGGGGGGCGGTCTCGGCACATGGAGGTCAAGTGTCCCACCCAAACAAAGAACATCTTCAATAGAGCAAGTATCATTCCAGTCATGTATATAGCAGTAACAGGCGGCATTGGCTGCGGGAAGACCACCGTGGTGAACGAGTTCAGGCGAATAGGGCTGCCCTGCTTCGTGGCCGACGAAGTGGCGGGTGCCTACTACAACGACCCCGGCTTTGTACGCCAGGTGGCGGAGCTCTTCGACGAGGAGATTCTCCTTCCCGACGGGAGCGCCGACAAGCGGACCATTGCCCGAATCGTCTTCTCCTCACCCGAAAAACTCGCCCGGCTGAACGCACTCATCCACCCGCGGGTGTGGGACGACTTCGAGGCCTTCGCCACCCGCCACCGCAGCAGCCCCTACGTCATCTTCGAGAGCGCCATTGCCTACGAATATGGCTTCGACAGGAAGGTTGACAGGGTGGTCTGCGTCTATTTGAACCGCGAAGAACGTCTGCGGCGGCTTGAGCAGCGAGACCACGCCACCCGCCAGCAGCTCGAACAGCGAATGCGCAACCAACTGTCCGCAGAAGAAAAAATGCTCCGCGCCGACTATGTGGTGCTAAACTACGAGGGCAACCCCCGCGCCCGTCAGGTAATGCACATCCACAAGCAGCTGCTGGCCGATAGCAAGACGCTCATCCAATAGCCCCGCTCCTACCTCATTCCGCCGCTCACTGGCGGGCAGCCATGCGGACGTAGATGTCGCGCTTGATGGTTGTCGGCGCCTGCTCCCGCAGGTCTATTGTCTGACTATCTGACACGACACAGCCATCTTGTACCGATAGTTGGTAGGCTGCCCCTTGGGGCAGCAGTATCAAGTAACGGCCCGACTTTGGAGCCGAATGGCAGCGGCCGACCAGCCGCCCCGCCATATCGAACCAAAAGAGGGTGGACGCCGCCCCGCGGCCGAGGCTGTCCTTCACCACGCCCGTCACGGTGGTAACAGGGTGCGGCATAGCCCGCTCGGGCAGGTCGGTGCAGAACAGGTCGTGCGAGAGTCCCGCCCGCCGCGAGATATAGGCGCGCCGCCCGTCGGCCGAAACCTTGAAGCCCCAGTCATCGTCGGTCGTGTTCACCTCCTTGCCCACATTCATGGGTTCTGTCCACTCGGTCCACCCATCCCCTATGCGACGGGTGACAAACACGTCCATCTGTCCCAGCGAACCGTGTCCCTCGGAGGAGAAATACAGCGTCCGCATATCGGGGTGCAGCATGGGCGAACGTTCGTCGAATGGGGTATTGACGGCAGGACCGAGTTCCAAAGCCGGCCCCCAGCAGCCGTTGCTGTCGAGCAGCGACACATAGATGTTGAGGCTGCTGTCCGCCTCGCGCTCGCTCTTGCCCTTGGCAGCAAAGACTATGGCCGTGCCGCCAGCGGCTATCGAGGCATCGGCATGCCACGAACCTGTGTTGATGCTGCACGGAAGCCTTTCTCCCTCTGTCCAGCCCTTCGGCCCCTGCTCCATCAGGCAGAGGGTGCTGCCCTTGAGGAGCAGCATGGTGTTGCCGTCAGGCGAGAGGCTGACGGGCGCCTCATTGCCGTAGGTGTGGCTGAGGTCCATCACCAGCCTGGCATTGCCCCAGCGTCCCTTGGCGTTTCGCTGCGACACAAAGACATCCGAGCCGCCTATATTGTCCGCCCGCTTCCGTCCCGAAAAATAGAGGGTCCGCTCATCAGCAGCGAAGACCGGAGACTGCTCGTCGCCCTTGGGCGTATTGACCGCAACGGGAAGCGCCTCGGCCGACAGACCCTCCTCCTCCGGCGCGTCGAGGAGCGCGACGAATCGCACATAGTCGGGGTCGTTGCCAAAAGCATCGGCGTACTCCAAAGCACGGTTGCGGGCCGTTTCCCACCGGCGGTAGTCTATGTCGTCCTTCAGCAGCTGCTGCAGCATACGGAACGCCTCGCGCGAGGGCGCCACCGTGCGTATATAGATGTCGGCGTTGGCAAAGTCATAGTCAAAACTCAATCGAAAAGCCGCCTCATCAGCCCGCTGCCGCTCTGCCGGCACCAGCCCGCCGTACTCGTCGTAGAAAGCGTTATAGTTCTGAGCCGAAGTGTGCATATAGGCCGCACGGAGCATTTCTACCAGGCTGTCCCGCAGGGGGTCGGCAGCTTCTATGCGGGGTATCAGGCTGCGGGCGGCCTCCACCAATCCGTTCTCGAGCGTCAGCCGGACAGCACGCGCCAATGCCTCGCGGCTCCACCACTTGCGGTCGGGGTGGTTGTCCATATAGTAGAGGTAGCTGGTCCACCTGCCCGCCTCCACCTCGTTGGTGAACTCTATGCTGTCGGCAAGCCACTCGGCTTTCTCGGACCAGGGGCTGTCGGGGTAGCGCAGCACATAGTCGCGGTAGCATAGCTCGCTGTCCTGCGCCAACGCCTCGCGGAAGGTGAGGGCGTGAATGCTGTCAACCGCAGCGTGAAACTCGTCCGACTCAGGATAGGTGAGGCAGAATGCCTCGTAGGCGGACACCGTGTGCAGGCTGTCGGTGAGGCGGAAGGCTATCTCATTCCGCTTGGCGATGGCGGCCTTGCGGAGCGAGGATGAGGGACGGTCGGCAATGTAGGACTGCAGCGCGGCTATGTCGCCGATGCGGCACACCTCCAAAAACTCTATCGTGTCGCGGCTGACGGCAATGCTGTCGCGCTGCTCCTGCGGTGCCAGCCGGTAGCAGCCCAAGAAATGGTCGTAACTGTCTATCGTGCGCTCCCGCAGCGCGTGCCGCATGGCCATTCGGCAGACGCGCCGCAGGTCGTATTCGATGAGGGCGCCGCAGAAGTTGTTCCGCGCCAAACGGTCCAGCTGCTTTGGCCCGGCGTGGACAAAGAGCCGCTGCACTTTCGACAGGTAGGTATATGCCCGCTCGATGTCGCAGCCCCGATAGCTGCTGTCCGACAGCAGCTGATAGGCGGCATAATTGACGGCCACGTCGTTGCTGTCCTTGGCCATCCGCTTCTGTATGCGGAGCAGCGCTTTGTCGTAGTTGCCTTTGGCCATTTCGCGCTGCCCCGGAAACGAGGCGGGCGCCACCTGCTGGGCCGCAGCCGCAAAGGCGGAGAGTAGAAAGAGGACGAAAGCGATTAATCGGTTCTTTTGCAGCACTTCTTGTCGGTGTTTTCAGTTTTTGATGAGGTGTTCTTGCCCGTCGTCGATGAGGGTGACGGAGACTTCGGCAGCGCCGCCGTTCCTGAAACGGAAGCGGTAGAGGCTCTTGCCGAAGCGGTAGTTGAGGCCGAAGGAGTCCCAGTCGGAGGGTATCTGCGGGTGGAGCGTCAGCTCCAAGCCGCGCAGCCTGAGACCGAGTATATTCTCCACTCCCGTCTTGTATGCCCACGAAGCCGAACCCGTGTACCACGTCCAGCCCCCCCTCCCCGGATGTTGTGGGTTGCTATAGATGTCGGCGGCTATGCAGTATGGCTCCACCTGATACTTGAGTGCGTCGGCGAGGGTGGAACTGCGGTGCACGGGGTTGATGAGGGAGTAGAGGAAGTAGGCCATGTCTGTGCGGCCCTCTTTCAGTTGTGCCATGATGTACCACATGGCCCCGTGGGTGTATTGGCCCCCGTTCTCGCGCACGCCCTCGGGATAGCGCATGATGTAGCCGGGATTGTTCTGCGAATGGGCGAATGCCGGGGCGAGGAGTTGTATGATTTCATGCTCCCGGTTCACCAGGCGCGAGTCTGTCTCGCGGAACACCGATTCCTTCTGCTCGGGCGTGGCCACGTCGGCCAGTATGCTCCAAGCCTGAGAGATGAGGTCTATCTGGCACTCGGTGTTGTTGCGCGAACCCAAGGGGTCGCCGTTGTCGAAGAAGGCACGCAGCCACCAGCCGCCGTCCCAGGCGTTTGTCTGCAGCGCCTCCACTATCCGGGCGCGGAAGTCCGCAAGGTCGGCGCAATAGGAAAGGTCGGCGCCCGGCACCTTCAGCGTGAGCTGCTCCATCTTGGGCAGCAAGTCGCACAGGAAGAAGGCCACCCACACGCTCTCGCCCTTCCCGCCCGCGCCCACGCGGCTCATGCCGTCGTTCCAGTCTCCGCAGCCCATCAGCGGCAGACCGTGGCTTCCTATGCGGTTCATCGAGCGGTTGACGCTCCGCCGCAGGTGTTCGTAGAGCGGGGCGTATTCAAAGCCCGACTCCTTCTCCGCCTCGGCTGTCGCCACCTTGTGGGCGGGCACCGCATAGCGTACCCCCTTCTCGGTCTCGCCGGGCAGCAGCGGGTCTGCCTGACAGAAGGCCACCTGCTCCATCAGTATGCCCTCGTCGCCCGTCACATCCACATACTGGTGGGTGACGTACACCAGCCACAGGTAGTCGTCGCTGAAGGTGGTGCGCGCGCCGAGGCGCATAGTCTCGTGCCACCAGTGCAGCACGTCGCCCTCGGCCATCTGGTGGGCGGCGTGTTCCAGTATCTGCCGCCGGGCGGCGGCAGGGTCGCTGTATAGTATGCTCATCACGTCCTGCAGCTGGTCGCGGAAGCCGGTGGCGCCGCCCACCTGATAGAAACCCGCCCGGGCATAGAGGCGCGCGCTATAGACCTGATAGAGGTACCAGTGGTTGAGCATATAGTTGAGCGACTTGTCTGGAGTCTCCACTGTGATGCGGCCGAGCCGGTCGTCCCAAAAACGCCGCACGGCGGCAAACTCCGCCTCTATGGCGGACAGCGCGACCCGCCGGGGCTGCTCCTCGGGCGTTTCTAACACGCTGATGACAAAGGCCGACTGACGGCGCCCGCCCGCCGGCACTTCTATGCCGAACCCAATCCGCTTGCGGTTGGGATAGGCGAGGTTGGGCTCGGTGAGCCTCTCGGTGGCGGTGAACTGCACCCGCGTGTCGCGGTAGTTTTCGTGATAGACGTTCCGCACCACCATACTGTTCGACTCCTCGTCCCAACGGCTGTAGAGGAAGCGCGAGGTCTTCTCCTCGCTCATGCCCAAAACCAGCTTATAGACCATGTCCAACCGCACCTCCAACGGGCGGTCGATGCGGTTCTCGATGTCTATCTCGTAGTACTTCTCTAACCGCTCGGCGGCCACGAACACCCTCACTTGCACCCGCATTTCCTCATACTCGGCCCCGAAGGTGCTGAAACCCTGCCCGTGGCGGGCCGTGGCTGGCACAAACTGGCAGCGGTTGATGAGGAGCATTTCCGAGGCGTTGTCGCGCACTATGTCGTTGCTCCAGCCCGTCAGCTTGTACTGCTGTGCGTTGAAGGCGAAGGTGAACCCCGCCATGGTGGAACTCACCACGCAGCCGAAGCGGGGATTGGCAATCACGTTGACCCACGGCATGGGGGTGTTGGTGTTGGTCACCACATACTCGCTCCCGTCGCAGTCGAAGCCGCCATACTGGTTGTAGAACTCCAGCGGACTCCACAGATTTGGCTTGCCAACGGGCCGCAGCACCGGATACTCCACCTTGTCCTGATAGTGGAGGTTCTCGGCCTCGAGTCGGTCAATCTGCTGCTGCAGGGTGAGGCCGTCGCGCGTGTTGAAGGTGAGGCGCGCCACGGTGCGCAGAAGGGTGCGCTCCGCGTCCGACACCTCGTCGCCGTTGAGTATATACACCCGGCCGCCGCCCTCGTGCGACACCCACAGGTGCTCGGTGTCGGCCAAGGTGCGGATGAAGTGGTTCAGCCCCTCGCGCTGGCTCTCGGGCGCGTCGTTCACAAACACCACGTCCAGTATCAGCCCGCGAACTTTATAGTACTCGTATGCCCGCATTATCTCCTTGGCAAAGCCGCTCCGCCCCACGTCGTCTATCTCGAGCAGCAGAATGGCTATGTCGCCCGATATGCCCCACCGCCACAGGGCGGCCTGCGAGAGGGTGTTCTTGGCCAAGACGGCCTGTCGGCCGTTGCCGAGGACCGCGGTCTGCAGCAGGTACTTGGATATGTTGTTGTACAGCCTCATCTGCGCCCCTTTGAGGAGCGAGAGGTCGGTGCGCATATTGTTGAAGACGCTTGCGGTCTCAAAGGCATTGGCAATATCGACAGGGTCGGCATACTGCGCCGCAGCCTCCAACAGTTGCTCGCGCGACTTCCCGAAGACGGTGAGCAGATAGACGCTCGCCGACTTGCCCGGCGCTACCCGCACCCGCTCCCTCATGCTCATGATGGGGTCGAGGGGGGTGCCCACCGTGTTGGACAGGGTCCGGCGGCCCTCCAGCACGGCGGCGTGCTGCAGGCTCCGTCCTCGCCCGAGGAACTTGAGCCGCGAGGTCTCATACTCCGGCCGCTCCATGCGGCTCTCGCCCGGGGCGGCAAACAGCTTGTGCAGCACATAGTGGCTGTAGTCGCGCGCCCCCTGCACGGGCTTGCGCAGCACCAGCGCCCCCTGCTCCGCCACATATTCGCTCTGTATGTTCATGCTGTTGAACACGCGGTGGTTCTCGTCCTCGGCGGCGGTGGCCAGTGTCACCTCGGCATAGCTGGTCAGCTCCAGATCCACCGCTCGGGTGGTGCCGTTGGCAAAGGTGTAGCGGCGAATCTCGGCATTGCAGTCTTTCACCACCACCGCCTCGGTGAGGGTCTCTATGCCCTCATCGACGCGCAGGTACTTCACCTTGTCGGAGGCGAAGGTGACACGGTACTTCTCGGGCAGCGCGTCCAAGGGGGCGTACGTGCTGCTCCACAGGCGGTCGTTCTGCATATTGGCCACAAAGAGGTAGGTGCCGTAGTGGTCGGAACTGATTTTGCGGTAGCGGTTCACCAGCACGTCGCGGTAGCGCGAAAAACCCGACCCGCGGTCGTTGAGCAGCACGGTGTACTGCCCGTTGCTCAACAAGCCTATCTCGGGCACGGCGGCCACCCCCTCATACTGGCGCGCGTCGCTCTCCGTCTGCACTTTCGAGTAGCGGTAGCGCTTGAAACGCGTCACTTTCAGGTCTATGTATGGCTTCACCTGCGCCTTCTCTTTCAGGAGGGTCTCCATCGACCGCATGACGGGCGCCGCCATGAAGTAGCGCTGCAGGCACTGGCCGCACAGATAGTTGGTCAGGCTGGCCAATATCATGCCCTGATGGTGGGCGTAGTGGGCGCATACGTGGGTGTGGTCCTCCTCGTCGTAGGACTCGAAGAAACCCATGTCGTCGTACATTTCTAAGGGGCCGAAGAGCTTCATGTTCTCATACACGGCGCGGGGGGCTGTGCCGATGGCCATCAGCGAGCTGTAGGGCGATATGACTATGCGGTCGGGCGTGGTGTTCTGGAACTTGAGGTAGGGAACCCCGAAAGCGTGGTACTTGTAGTTCTGCGCGTCGTCCAGCTCGTTGTAGGCGGTCTCGGATATGCCCCACGGCAGCCGCCTCCCGCCCGCCGCCGCGGCTATGAACTGACGCTGGGCGCGTATGGCGAAACTGTAGGTCTCGTCCATCAGCGTGTGGCGGTAGGTGGGCAGGAAGATGAGCGGCATAAAGTACTCGAACAGGGTGCCGTACCAGCTGGCCACCCCCTTGTAGCCCCGATACTGCACCAAGGTCTTGTCCAAGCAGAACCAGTGCTTGTAGGGCGCGTCGCCCTGGGCTATGGCCATAAAGCTGGTGAGCCGCGCCTCGGAGGCGAAGTTGTTGTAGTGGTAGGGCAGCAGGGCGTGGGCGCCTGTGTCGTAGCCGATGCTGAACACGTCCAGCTCGGGGTTGTACAGCTTCGAGAAGTCGGTCTGGTCTATCAGCCGGGCGGCTGTAGCGGACAGCCGTCCCTCGGGGTCTTCGGCGGGGTGGGCGGCCAGATAGCCCCGCACCACATAGAGGCAGGCCGCGAAGTTGCCGCTGTCGCAGGTGGATATGAAGAAGTTGGGAAGCACGGCAAGGTTGTCTAACCGATACCAGTTGAAGAGGTGCCCGTTCCACTTCTCCAACCGCTCCACGGTGGCAAGGATGCGGCCGAGGCGCTCCGCCGCCTCGCGGTGGGTGATGAGTCCCAGTTCGGCCGCACCTATCACGGCGGTGAGCGAGTAGCCTATGTTGGTGGGCGATGTCTTGTAGTCGGCCTTCACATCGCGGTTGAGCTGGTAGTTGTCGGGTATGAGGTAGTTGCGCTCGGGCGTGAGCAGCGAGTCGAAATAGCGCCACGTGTCGGCGGCCCAGCGCCTCACCTCCTCGCGCTCGGCGGGGGTGAGGGCGTTCTTCTCCTTGGCAAAGGGCTTGCCTATGCGGTACATCAGCAGCGGCGCCGCCGCCCACGCGGCGGCGGTGAACAGGGTCGCGGCAGCCAGCGCCCAGCCCCCGCACAGCGGCCTCGCCATCCACGCCAGCGCCAGCAGCACCACGGCGCACACATAGTTGAACCAGAACTTGCGCAGATAGTCGCCCATGGTGCCGCGGGTGCTCTTGGCCGCCTCGTCGCTCGGAATCCAGTTGAGCAGGTTGCGGTGCGAGATAGCCATGCGGTAGCAGCTGCGGACGGCGGCATCGGTGTACATCCACGCCTCTTTGGGCAGGAGGGCGAACTGCACCACCGAACGCCACACCACCACCCCCATGCCCCGCAGCAGGGTCATGTAGTAGCGGTAGCGCTTGGCGAAGGGGTCGCGCAGCCGCAGCTGGCCCACGAGGAAGAAGAAGATGGGGCAGGCCACCACCACCATCACGGCCAGCACAAACCACGCGGGACTGGCCGCCTCGGCGGACGCCGCCCCGGCGTAGCCGAAAAACAGCGCCAGAAGCAGCGAGAGGCTCAGCACGCTCCGCCGCAGGTTGTCGAATATCTTCCAGCGGCCGATGGTGTTCACCTGGTTCTTCACCCGCTCGCCACGCTCGTTGCGCACCCGCGGCAGCAGCCAGCCCGCTATCTGCCAGTCGCCGCGCGCCCAGCGGTGGTGCCGCTTGGCATCGTCTATGTAGTTGCCCGGGTTGTCGTCAAACAGCTCCACGTCATTTATCAAGCCGCAGCGTATGTGGCAGCCCTCTATCAGGTCGTGGCTCAGTATCAGGTTCTGCGGAAACGCCCCCTTCAGCACCCGCTGGAACACGGCCAGATCGTATATGCCCTTGCCGCAGAAACTGCCCTCGTTGAAGATGTCCTGATACAGCTCGAAACTGGCGGTGGTATATACATCCAAGCCGCCTAAGCCCGCAAAGAGCTGCGCGTAGCGCGACTTGTTGGTCACCTCTACGTCCACATTGACGCGGGGCTGCATTATGCCGTATCCGCCCGCCACCCTGCGGCCGTCCCGAGACAGCCGGGCGCGGTTCAGCGGGTGCGCCATGGCGCCGATGAGCTTCTGCGCCGAATAGAGCACCAGCTGGGTGTCGGTGTCGAGGGTGATGACGAAGGTGATGGGGGTGGACACCTGCTGCCGCCAACGGCTCACCGTCTCGCAGCGGAAGCGGACCCGCCGCTCCTCCTCGGTGTCGGCGCCGAGCAGCAGGTCGTTGAAATGCAGAATGGCCCCACGCTTGCGCTCAAAGCCCAACCAGCAACCCTCGCCCTCGCTCCAGGCGCGGCGGCGATAGACAAAGTTGAAGATGGGGGCGCCATACTTGGCGTTCAGCTCCTCCACCTTGGCCAGCCCCGCAGCCGCCACCTCGTCGTCCCACGGCAGGTCGGCCGACGGACCCGATGCCGCGTCTCCCACCAGCGTATAGTAGAGGTTCTGGCGGCGGGTCTCAAAACGCTGCCCCTCCGAAGCTCGGTTGAGGTTGGACAGGTAGTAGAGCTCCAGCTGTTCGAGCAGCTCTACCGCTCGACGCCCGCTCTTCAGCAGCGTCGGCATGATGACCATGGTGGCGTACCGCTCGGGGATGATGCCGTCCTTGAACTTGAGTTTGTAGGTGTTCACCGGCTTGTGGATGCGAAACAGCACCTGGTTGAACAGGTCGATGACCAGCTGGCTCATCGGCACCGCCATCAGCAGCCAGCACACCGCCGCCCACCAGCCCCAGCACTCCGACACATACCGGGCAAAAAGCCCGGCCAGCAGCAGCGTGGCCGCGACAACTATGCACACGTATGCCCGCGACCGCGCCTCCCACCGCTTGGGCGGAAAAAGCAGCCACCCTACGTGCGCCGCCTCGCACCCCGGCACCGCTGACGCTCCAAGGCCAACCCGACCTTCGTCGGCCGCCGCAACCAGCTGCTTCACATAGTCGTACTCTTTCAGACCCTTCCGCTTCGACATCCGCACTATCTGCGCCCTATAGTCGTCTTTCGTGCGGTCATACATCTCGTCGTACATACCCGCCTTCTCCGCCTTCAGCACTTTCTCCGAAAAACTCACACGGTCTATCAACTGCGCCACGGGCACCTTGGAAAGCCGCTTCAGCGAGTTGAAGATATTCATCATCAACAGGTTGTCTTGCGCCGCCTCGTTCAGCTTCGCAGCGTCGGCGCCCGACTTGTCGGTGGGGTTGTAGTGATAGGCGCCCGCGGCCTCCATTCGGCGGCACAGCCCCGCCAACGCCCCGATGAGCCGGCACTTGGCCAACGGCAGCAGCGCCAGCACCACGGGATAGGGATAGTACTCGCCGCTCTCGCGCTGCACGCGCACCAAGTGGTCGAACAACAAGTCCTTATCCACCTGATAGTGGCAGCGGTCGAAGATGTCGGCCAGCGTCCGCTCCGCACTCGCAGCCTCGCGGCGGTCTATGCGGCGAAACATCTTGCTGGTCAAGTCAGCCTTCAACACCTTCTCCTGCTCGCTAATCATGTAGTAGTTGTCCAGCACCCACTCGTTGGTGCTTCCCACCAACCGCTGCGATTTGGTCTCCTCTACCAGCAGCAGATAATAGCGTGTAACTGTCCTAACGTCCTCTTGGAACGTGCGATAAGTACTCTTTGAAGACATGGCGGCGTTTATTTTTTACCCCGCAAAGATACTAATAAAATACGAGATTGCAAAACACTTTTTCACCCCCCCCCCGAAGCAACAACTCTTAATTCTTAATTCTTAACTCTTAATTCGGGTAGGGGGGACTTCATCCGTTTTCGGCAATACTTCTGCTGTCTCAGAAAAAAGTCGTATCTTTGCCGCATAACCAGATATGCGGAGAATAACCCGCATAATCTACGCAAAAAAGCGGAGAATAAAGAGTTGTATTATGCAAACGTACCTGTGGCAAAACAGCAAATGGCCCCAAATGGTGTGGAACGACGCCCGTATGGGTGGCTTGCTTGCCGAAGTTAATATGCTGAGAGGGCAACTCTCGGGCAGATTGGCTATGCTCGGAATGAAGGAACAGAATGACTCGATGCTCGACACGCTGACTCAAGAGATTATCCATTCGTCAGAGATTGAGGGTGAGCAGTTGAACCGAGACAGCGTAAGGTCCTCTGTCGCCCGCCAGTTAGGCTTGGAGTATGACGGTCTGCCAATGAAAGACCACCATATAGAGGGCGTCGTTCAGGTAATGCTGGATGCAACTCAGAATTATTCGGCAAGACTGAGTGACGAGCGTCTGTTTGGCTGGCATGCGGCGCTGTTCCCAACCGGATACAGCGGCCCCTACAAGATAACCGTTGCAGGATGGAGAGTTGGCTATGAGCCAATGCAGGTCGTATCAGGGGCTTTCGGCCATCTGAAAGTCCATTTCGAGGCCCCTCCGAGTAGCGTTGTGCCTAAGATGATGGGCGACTTTATGGCTTGGGTGGATGACGATGCGCTTGACATGGATCCGCTCGTAAAGGCAGCAGTAGCGCATCTATGGTTCGTGACGGTACATCCTTTCGATGACGGGAATGGCAGGATTTGCCGTACGGTCACGGAAATGCTGCTCTCAAGGGCAGACAAAACCGAAAAGAGATTCTACAGCTTGTCGTCAGCAATACTCAGTCACAGGAAGGAGTACTACGAGAAACTCGAATCGGCGCAGAAGGGCGGAATCGATGTTACGAAGTGGGTTGAGTGGTTTCTCATCACGCTGAAAGATGCCATCGCATCGTCGCTCTCTAAAACCGAAGGGGTGGTACGCAAAACCCGCTTCTACGACAAACACCGCAACACCCCACTCAACGAACGCCAGCGCAAAGTGCTGAATATGCTTTTTGACGGCTTCGACGGGAAATTGAACTCATCCAAATGGTACAAGATTAACCACTGCTCGCAAGATACCGCAAGCCGAGACATCAACGACCTGATAGCCAAAGGAATACTCCGCAGCACAAGCAAAGGAGGCCGCAGCACCCATTACGAGCTCTGCGAATGACGGCTCATCAGAGCGTTGAGCAAAGTGCCCAAGGGAGGGTCGTGTCCCCCGCGACCCAGCATTTTGAATCAAGGACCCCATCCCCCGATGAACTTGTCGTTATTCTACTTTAGCATTTGGCTTTAGGCCGGCTGGGGGACCGCAAGGAATGGTGCAAACAATAGTTCCACATGGTGGCTGCCGCCGTTGGCAGACTTCATCAACTCGTCTTGGTCGGCTGATATTTGTTCGGCCTTTTCAGAAACGACCCCGAGGACGAAGAACCGAATCTTGTCCACGATAGTCATATCTGTAGCCCGGTCAGCCATCCTTTCAAACAGGGCGCCTATGGCTTCTTATGATTCGTATCGCTTCACAAGGCCCAGCAGATTGTATTGGATGATTGCGATGGAAATGCTGGCAATCTGTTCGGTATAGTCCCTCCCGGCCTTTTCCCGAAACCCGGGATTCCTCTCATCTCCGAGAAGCACACTTCGATGCTCCGCCTCATGGAATAGATTTCTTACGCTTCAAGAAATCCTATGGCGGTATTGGTGGAGAGGAAGCAGAACGAGAAGTCCTCCTTCCTCGACTGCTTGTGCGACACCTTCAGCTTGTCGCTCGCATGCAGCACGCACAGCCACGCGCTCCACTCGTATGCGCGGAAGAAGCTCCCTTCGCGAAACAGGTGTATCGTGAGCCACTGCTCGCGGGTCTCGCGCTGGCGCTCCACCTCGATGATGTCCTTAATCTGTGCCATT